>CAYQMO010000085.1:0-14831 GCA_964418315.1 uncultured Geobacter sp.
ATCAGCTCCAAAAGGTTCTCGCCGCTCTTGCGTACTATTTCGGCAAACTGACGCTGTTCATCGCTCAGGTCGGTCTCCATCAGGAGGTTGGTAAAGCCGATAACGCCGTTCATAGGAGTTCGGATCTCATGGCTCATGTTGGCCAGAAAAGTGCTCTTGGCAATGTTGGCCGCTTCGGCGGCATCTTTGGCATTATGTAATTCAAGTTCAAAGAGCTTGCGCTCCGAGATATCCCTGACCGTTGCCGTAATCCCTATGGTTTCCCCCCTGGCATTCAGCAAAGGAGAGCTCAGGTCAGAAGCCCACCCCGATTTTCCAGTCGCTGGAATGGTAAACGGAAAGTCAACGATGTCGTACACTTCACCGGCCAGGATATTTTTCAGGCGCTCAACAATTCCTGCAGCCTCCAGAAAAGGAAAAATTTCTGTTGGATGTTTACCCAGAACATCTTCCGCAGTCATGCCTGTAAGAGTTTCCATAAAACGGTTCCATACCCGATAACGTAAATCCAGGTCGTAAACAATCACACCTTCCTGAGCGCTATTGATGATTTGTTTAACAAGCTGGTCACTCTCTACTAATGCAGACTCGGCGCGCTTCCGTTCCTGAATATGTGACCATTCACGCAAGCCACGCTGAACGATGCGAGACATTCCGGTTAATACCGCCAACGTCTTGACCACATAATCCTGCGCCCCGATCTTCATGGCCTGCACAGCAATCTGCACACAGTCCTCCGAAGTCATAATAACCACCGGGCAGAGACCGTTTACAACTTCAACCAGCTTGCTGCCTTCTCCATCAGACAGAAGATAATCAGTAATTGTAATGTTGGGGCAGCGCTGCTCTATGATTGTCTGCGCATCACTCAGAGTAGTGGCAAGTACAAGTTGGTACTCTTCCTGCGCCGCCTGAAGTGATTCTTTCATCATCAAAACATGGTTTTGATCATCTTCTACAAGCAGTATCAATGGAGCTTTCAAACTATCTGTCAGCATGTCAGATTCCCTTTGTTGCTATTTACGCCGTTATTACAGTGGGCTTGACAAATATCACTTTGGCGAAGTAATGTCATTAATAAATTGATTCTATACGGGTGAAACTGCAAATGCTTATTGACTGGAACGACATAGACACTGTGCTGCTGGACATGGATGGCACGCTGCTGGATCGACATTTTGATGATCACTTCTGGCTGGAACATGTACCGAAGCGTTGGGCGGCAATCAGGCACACTTCTATTGAATATGCCAGGGAGCATCTCTACAAACTGTTCAGATCCCAGGAAAACACACTCAACTGGACCGATCTGGATTACTGGTCTGATCGGCTGAAACTTGATATTCCTCTGCTGAAGCGCGAAGTCGAACACCTGATTGCCGTTCATCCCTACGTGATTGAATTCCTTCTGTTCCTGAAACGACACGGTAAAATGGTCTGGCTGGTCACCAACGCTCACTCAAAAACACTCGATCTTAAAATGAAAAGAACCGGCATAGGCCCATATTTTGACGGAATCATATCAGCGCACCAGGTGGGGGTACCAAAAGAGGAAAATAGCTTTTGGGGATTACTGCAGAATTTCATTGCATATACTCCTGAACGGACAATGCTGGGCGAAGACAGCGAGACTAACCTGACTACCGCTGAGAGTTTTGGAATCCGTTACCTGATTTACATAAGCTGCTACAGCTCGAAGATAACGCCAAAGCGATCCAGCAAATTCGCAACAATCGATTATTTCAACCGGCTCATCCCGGAAAAAGGGTGCAGCACAGTGTCGGTTGAAAACGTAGGGACAAAACCGTGAACCTGATGCCTGCTAAAATACTCGCTGTTGACGATGACCCCTTCTCTTTGCAAGCCATCTCTGGCCTCTTGAAGAATTATGGTTTTGAGGTGAATATTGCATTCGGCGGTATAGAGGCACTCGAGCTTATCGGCCAGAGTGTCTTTGATCTGGTGATTACTGATTTACGCATGCCGGATTTGGATGGCATTTCACTTCTGGAAGAGGTGCGTCGGCGCGGCATCACGATCCCCTTTATCGTCGTAACAGCCTGCGGCAGTATCGAAAGCGCCGTTGACGCCATGCGCAAAGGGGCCTACGATTACCTGGAAAAACCGTACAATCCGGAACTGCTGCAATTGACGGTGCAGCGTGCCATCAATTTTCATCGCGCTGTTTCCGAGCATCGTCAAATAATGTCGCATCTACAGGAGTTATATACCTTTCAAAACATAATCACAGTAAACCCCGCCATGAAGGAGACTCTGGAAATGGCAGCCAGGGTTTCACTCTCCCCTCGTACAACTGTTGCGATCTACGGCGAAAGCGGCACCGGCAAAGAGGTGCTTGCCAGAGCAATCCACTTCGCCTCCAAAGGACTACCCGGCAATTTTAGTGCGGTGAACTGTGCAGCTGTTCCTGATGCACTATTGGAAAGTGAACTCTTCGGCCATGTTCGTGGCGCTTTTACAGGCGCCGACAAAGAGCGGGAAGGCAAGTTTCAGCGTGCGTTTGATGGGACGCTGTTTCTTGATGAGATTGGTGATATGCCGCTACAGTTACAGGCAAAGCTGTTGCGTGTTCTGGAAGAGAAAACTTATGAAAAAGTAGGCTCAAACAAACTCATTAATCTGGAATGCCGCGTGATTGTTGCCACCCATCGTAATCTTGGCGATATGGTGCGCCAAGGGACTTTTAGGGCAGACCTTTTCCACCGGATTAATGTTGTACCGCTGGTACTTCCGCCGTTGCGGGAGCGCCTGGATGATATCCCGCTGCTGACAGATCATTTTCTGGCGATATTCAGGCAACACCTGGGCAAACAGTTACCCGGCATATCAAAAATGGCCATCAAGCGGCTGACAACCTGGCATTGGCCGGGAAATATCCGGGAACTCCGTAACATCATTGAATATGCATCCATAATGGTATCTGATGAACTGATACGCCCGGAACATCTCCGCATTGCCGGGGACGAAGGGGAGAGCACGACATCTCAATCAGGCGTCAGCGATTTTCACATTATTCTGCCGGAAGCTGAACTGTCACTCGAAGCCATTACCGACCGGGCACTTCAGATTGCCCTTGAACGTTGCGCCGGCAATAAATCGCAGGCGGCAGCACTCCTGAAAGTTGACCGCAAACGATTTTATCGATAAAACGTACCTTTCTGCCACACCTTGTTCCTTTTTGCCACACTTCCCAACTCGCTTATATAGTAACTAGATGAAAATATGCAGATAATTTATCTGGCACTCTTTCTGTATCTATACATGTTCAGCAGGATAATCAGACAATAACTGTTCCAATTAGGAACAGTGCCGATGGGGTGCTCCATGTCACAAACAACAGTTGAAATGTTTTTAGGGCGATTAATGACCGATGACAGGTTTCGTGAACGTGCAAAAAATAATGTGGAACAAATCTGTTTCGACGAAGGGTATGTAATTTCAAAGGTTGAAAGTGCCTGTCTGGCGAAACTGGATTTTGAATTGCTGGGTAGTGTAGCAACGAATCTTGATGATGCTCTCAGACGAAGTTGAATAGTTTTATAAATCGAAAGGAGAAAACCATGGATAAACGTTTCAGAATACTGGCGGTGGATGATGAATACATAAATACTCAGGTAATCAAATCGTTTCTGCGTGAAGAGTATGACGTCCTTACGGCTCTGAGCGGACAGGAGGCCATTGACATGGTCAAGCATTACATGCCCGATCTGATTCTTCTGGATGTGATGATGCCGGATATTAACGGCTTCGATGTCTGCAAAACCATCAAGGGCGACGAAAGGTTCGCAGATATTCCCATTATATTTCTGACAGGACTTGATACCCAGGATGGACAACTTGAGGGGCTTGAACTCGGCGCTATTGATTATCTCACCAAGCCGATAAAACTACCGCTGCTCAAAATACGGGTGCGCAATCACATCGCATTGAAGGAACAGCGCGATCAACTGGTTCGCCAGAAGGAGGAACTGGAAGCGGCGCTTGCCCGTGTCAAACAACTGGAAGGAATTATACCGATCTGCATGTACTGCAAGAAGATCAGGGATGATCAGGGAAGCTGGCAACAGTTGGAGAAATACATCAGCAGTCATTCAGATGCCATGTTCAGTCACGGCATGTGTCCGGAGTGCGCTGCAGAGCAGATGAAAACTCTTAAGAACATGCGGTAAAGAGGGGAAAAGTCATGCACGTAAACAGCAGCGCCAAACCCGTTATTATGAACCGGTACATAGTCTGGGTTGTGCTGATAGTCGGTCTTGCAATTACCGCCGTAGCAACCTTGTATATGAAGTCAAGTGTTGAAGTGATTGCCCAGAAAGATTTTGCAGACCTCTGCGACGAAGTTAAAGCCAAAATATCGGAACGTATGGAAGATCATATCCGTATTCTGCAGAGCGGGGCGGCTTTTTTCAATGCCTCAGATCTGGTTACACGCGAAACATGGCGGGTTTTTACGGAACGCCAGATGATTGACAAGCAGCTTCCCGGCATTCAGGGGATCGGTTTTTCGCTATTGATTCCGCGAAATGAGCTGCCCGAACACATCAACGAAATCCGCAGTCAGGGTTTCTCCAACTACACCGTCAGACCGGGTGGCGATCGCGAACTATATTCCTCAATTATCTATCTGGAACCGTTTAGTGGTCGTAATCTGCGGGCGTTCGGTTACGATATGTACTCGGAGCCGGTGCGGCGGGCTGCCATGGAATGGGCGCGGGATACCAATAGTGCCGCACTCTCCGGCAAAGTTTTTCTCGTTCAGGAAACCGATAAGGATGTTCAAGCCGGTACCTTGATGTACGTACCGTTATATCGCAAAGGGATGCCGATCGAAACGGTAACTCAGCGCCGCGCTGCAATCTACGGCTGGGTTTACAGCCCCTATCGGATGAACGATCTGATGCGGGGGATCCTTGGCGCCCCCAGTCAACTGGAAAACGAAAAAAAGCTTCATGTTCAGATTTTTGATGGCGAACAGACATCGCCTCAGAGCCTGCTGTACTCATGTCATCCATCATCAGAAGATGCACAGAAGTGGTCCGACGTACGGTACATCAAATTGATTCCGCTAGATATTAACGGACATCGCTGGACACTCCGTTTATCTCAGACTGGCGGAGGATTCTCTTCAGTTGGCTATATTCGGGTATGGCTCACCCTGTCTGGCGGCATTATCATCACCCTGCTGCTGTTTGCTCTGATCCGTTCTCTGCTTACTACCCGTGCCGCGCTGCAGATTATCGCAGAAAACCTGACAGCAGACGTCACCAGATTGGCAGATGAACAGCGGAAAATGGTAAACACCATGCCGATCGGCGTATGCTTTCTTAAGGAGAGAAAAGTGCTGTTGTCCAATCCGGCCTTTGATCAGATTTTCGGCTATGATGTCGGTGAAACCCTGGGGATGGATACGAAGGAATTCTACGCCGACAGTGAGATTTATGCGCGTATCGGCAGAGAAGGGTATGAGGTGATTGCCTCCGGCAGGATTTACACAAACAAGGCCGAGATGAAAACGAAGGATGGCACTTTGATCTTCTGTAGACTGACCGGACGGGCAGTAAATGAGAAGATGCTTGAAGAGGGTTCCATCTGGATGATTCAGGATATTACTGAACAAATAAAAGCCGAAGATGCTCTGGATAAGAGCAGAAAAGAACTCCTTGACAGAAATGATGAGCTGCAGGCGACTGAAGAGATGTTGCGATCTCAGATTGATGAATACGAAACTTCTCAGGTGGCACTGCAAAAAGCCAAATCCGCAGCCGAATCCGCCAACACTGCCAAAAGCCAGTTCCTCGCCAACATGAGCCACGAGATCCGCACCCCGATGAACGGTTTGCTCGGCATGGCTCAACTTCTGGAATTGACCGAACTAACCGAAGAGCAACGGGAATATACGGAATCTCTCCATCAGTGTGGTAAAAATCTGATGTCGCTGATGAACGATATCCTCGACCTGTCCAAGATCGAAGCCGGAAAAATTGATGTAATTATAGCCGACTTCAGCCTGCAGCACTGCATCAGGGATATCGGCCAGATGACGAAAACCGCAGCTAGTCAAAAGGGGCTTGCTTTGGATCTGAACCTCTCCAGCGATATCCCTTATCTACTCGTTGGCGACCAACTGCGCCTAAAGCAGATCCTCCTCAACCTGCTGGGGAATGCCATCAAGTTCACGGCAGAGGGGGAGGTTACAGTTTCAACTCGGCTTCTGGAGCAACATGATAATTTCGTAATTGTACAGATTGCTGTGCGCGACAGCGGGATTGGTATTTCACCTGAGTTTCTTGGCACCATTTTTACTCCATTCACCCAGGAAGATGGTTCAATAAGCAGAAAGTTCGGCGGAACCGGCCTCGGTTTAACCATCAGTCGCTGTCTGGCCGAACTGATGGGAGGCACAATCAGCGTTGAAAGCAGACAGGGTGTCGGCAGTTGTTTCACCGTCACGCTTCCTTTTTCTGTCGGCAGTGAAATATCCACCATCCGGACGACAGCCGCAATTCCTATCGGTTGGGAAGGCCCGCCACTGCGGATATTGTTCGCAGAAGATGATGAGATCAATATCAAGTTCGGGATTTCACTTCTCAACAAGATGGGACATGATGTCTCGGTGGCCAGGAACGGCAGGGAATGCCTGACAGCGCTTGAGCAGGGGAGATTCGATCTGGTGTTGATGGATATCCAGATGCCGGTTATGAACGGCGAAGAAGCTCTGCGCGAAATCAGGGCAAAAGAGCAGGAAACAATGGATCATCAACTGGTGGTCGCCATGACTGCGTTTTCGATGCGCGGTGATATGGAGCGGTTTCTGGGTGAGGGCTTTGACGGCTATCTGTCGAAGCCGCTGATTACCACTGTGCTTGTTGCTGAGATGAAGCGGGTTCTGGGGTAAGGAATACTCTCCGCTGCGTGGGAATAAGAAAACGTCAAAATCACCCCTCATCCGCCCTATCGGGCACCTTCTCCCTAACGGAGAAGGAATACATCGTGCCTTCTCCCCCGGGGAGAAGGTGGCCGAAGGCCGGACAAGGGGGAAACTGTGCGGCATAATCAAGCATTTCCCCCCTCACCCTAACCCTCTCCCTCATGGAGAGGGGACTGTTTGGAGGCCAAGCGGCGAATTAGAACTAATCAGGAGAAATGATCGGAGTTGTCATGAAATCTGCAGACACAAACAGCAGCACCACTACCAGGGACAGAGTAAAATTCGGCATCTTTCAGCCGCTGCTGAAACATCTGCCGCTGGCTATTCTTGTTTCGTCATTAATCCTCACCGTAACTCTCTGGATGATGTACGACCATAGCCTGAACAATCGGGCAGAGAGGATATTTGCGGATAAAGCGGCTGTTATTTCGACTCGTATCGTCGAGAGGTTGCATGACCATGAGCAGATCCTGCGTGGCGCAGCAGGGCTTTTCAGTGTGAATGAGGCGACTTCACGGGTTGACTGGCGGCATTATGTATCGTCACTGCAGCTTGACGAGAGTGAACCTGGCATTCTGGGAGTCGGTTTCTCCAAATGGCTTACACCGGCAGAGAAAGACGCCCATATCAAAAATATTCGTGCTGAAGGTTTCCCTGAATACTCCATTCGCCCACCAGGTGAACGCCCGGTCTATACTTCAATCATCTATCTCGAACCATTCGACTGGCGCAACCAGCGCGCTTTTGGCTATGACATGTATACCGAGCCGGTTCGCCGCGCTGCTCTGGACAAGGCTCGCGACGACAACATCACCACTATTGCGGCAAAAATAATTCTGGTACAGGAGACTGACAAGGACAAGCAGAGCGGCATGTTGATGTATGTGCCGGTCTATAAACTGGGTATGCCGCTGGATAACGTGGAGCGGCGGCGCGAAGCTTTTATCGGCTTTGCTTACAGTCCGATCAGGATGAATGACTTCGTCTATGGCACTTTCAAAAAACTGGATCATGATATCGCTTTCGATATCACTATGGTTGGCAGCAAATCGGCGGACAACCTGATGTTCAGCAGCATTCAGGCCGATAAGCTGACTCTGCCCGAAGATTACATGCCGGCTATGACCAAATCGACCACCGTACAGGCGTACGGCTGTTCCTGGCAATTCTCCTTCAAAACACTTCCTGGTTTCAATAAAGAATTCAACCGTAAGCAATCCTATCTGTTTCTCTGTATCGGTATCCTCTTCTGCGCCCTTCTCTCCTACCTGGCTTTTTTGATGATGAAACTGAAAAATCAGGCGCTCAGACATGCAGATGAAAAAATCGGTGAACTTGACCGTCGTCTCGCGCTTGCTACAGATGCAGCTAAAATCGGTGTGTGGGATTACAACATTCCAGAAAACAAGCTCATCTGGGACAAATGGATGTATGCCCTGTACGGAATGCGCGAAGAGGATTTTATCGGGGCTTACGAGGCGTGGCAGAACGGCCTGCATCCTGATGATAAGGTGCCTGGTGATGTTGCAATAAATCAGGCGCTACGGGGAGAAAAGGATTTTGATATCGAATTCCGGGTTGTCTGGCCGACCGGCGAAGTGCGTCACTTAAAAGCCAATGCGCTGGTGCTGCGCGATGCCAATGGTAACCCGCTCCAGATGATCGGGACGAATTATGATATCACGGAACGGAAACTAGCGGAGGAAGCGTTGCACGGGGCTGTAGCTATAGCCGAAACCGCCAACAAAGCCAAATCCGAGTTCCTGGCCAACATGAGTCACGAAATCCGTACACCTATGAATGCGGTGATGGGGATGCTGCACCTGCTGCAACGGACGGAGCTATCACCTCGGCAGCTTGATTACGCTCAGAAGATACAGACAGCATCTCAAACACTGCTCACCCTCCTGAACGACATCCTCGATTTTTCCAAGATGGAGGCGGGTAAACTTGAACTGGAAAACAGCTCCTTCTCGCTCAAAGATCTGCTGCGCAACCTCGCGGTGATCCTCTCTTCAGCCGTGCTTGATAAGGATCTGGAGGTGCTTTTCAGCATAGACAGCACTATTCCTCACGCCTTGCGAGGTGATAGTCTGCGCCTTCAGCAGGTGCTGCTCAATCTGGCAAGTAACGCAATAAAGTTTACCGAACGGGGCGAAGTCATCATATCGGTACGAACTATTGCCGTAACAGCAGAACAAGCTGAGCTGGAGTTTGCCGTTCGGGATACCGGCATCGGCATAGACCCTGATATGTTGTGGCAGATATTCTCCGGCTTTGTGCAGGCATCGGCTTCCACTACCCGCCGTTTTGGCGGTACCGGGCTCGGGTTGTCAATCAGCAGCCAGTTGGTCGGCCTGATGGGAGGTGAGCTGGCAGTGGAAAGCGAGACTGGCAAAGGGAGTAACTTTCACTTCACCGTCACTTTGGAGCGTTGCCTTGAAACTCCGCTTGTCGAGAGGCGAAAGCTGGCAAGAGAGGTCAGCGGTACTCCTGATCATCCTCTCACAGCCCTGGTTGTGGATGATAACGCCATAGCGCGTGAGCTGCTTGCCGCCATGGTTACTTCCTTTGGCTGGCAGGCCCAAACCGCTTCCAGCGGAGCCGAAGCCATAGATTGCATTAAAGCCAAGGCAAACGGCCGCTTTCCTTTCGACGTGATTTTCATGGATTGGAAGATGCCAGGCATGGATGGCCTGGAGGCGACCAGAGAGATACGAGGGCTCCAGCACGGTGATAAAGCGCCGGTGGTTATTATGGTTACCGCCCATAGTCGCGAGTTTCTGGCGGAAAATCACTCGGAAGAGTCCGCTCAACTGGATGACTTTCTGGTTAAACCGGTTACCCCATCCATGCTTTTTGATGCTGTAAACAACGTGACATCGGGGCGGCATGCCTTGGCGAACGTACCCAACCGCACAGTACAGAACAGCCGTCGTTTAACCGGTATGCGTTTGTTAGTGGCGGAGGACAACCAGATGAACCAGCAGATAGCCGAAGAAATTTTGACTTATGAAGGCGCAACTGTTTCGCTTGCTGCGAGTGGTCGTCAGGCTATTGAAGCCATTTTAAGAGAAGAACCGTTCGATGCGGTATTGATGGATATCCAGATGCCGGATATGGATGGCTATGAGGCGACCCTGCATATCCGTAATGTGCTGGGTTTGAAGGATCTGCCGATTATCGCCATGACCGCCAATGCGATGCAGTCAGACCGGGATCACTGTCTGGACGTTGGCATGAACGACCATGTCGGTAAACCTTTTGATGTGAATGCTCTGATAGCCGTCCTGCGGCGCTGCTGCGGCATGACGACAGAGTGTGTTGCAGAAGGTGGCGTATCGGATATTGGAGGTGACGATGACTCTTTGCCCACCCTCATTCGCCCCGGTTTTGATTGTGAAGCGGCGCTGAAACGTCTGGGCAACAACCGGAGTCTCTATGCCCGTATGGCGAGAGCTTTTGAAAAAGATCAGGGTGAAGTGATGGAGCGGTTGCGACAGAACCAACCCCATCCCCATCCTAACCTTCCCCTTGAAGGGGAAGGGACTAAAAGCTCAAACACCGCACAGGTGCAGCACCCTGGCGTTTTCCCCCATCCCTTTCAAGGGGAGGGTCGGGGAGGGGATGGGGTAGATGTTGATGTTGCAGCACCTGCCCTCCACACCATCAAGGGGGTCGCCGCAACTCTTGGAGCCACGGCTCTCTCCCGCGCTGCTGCCGATGCTGAGACGGCACTCACGACCGGTAGCACTCCGGAAGGGATCAGGTTATCGCTTCACACAGTGGAGCGGCTATTTGACGAGGCGTGTCTTGTCTTTAAGGATGTGGCAGAGGAGCTTGAGCCAGAGGCCACCCATGTCGAAGCGGTTGCAGCGATGGAGAGTGAGACAGTAATCGCCACTCTGGTTGAGCTGGAGGGATTGCTGAAGGCTGGAAACATGCGGGCTATGCAGCAGTATCTGGAGACAAAAGCAGTTTTGGAAAGTTCAATTGGTGTAGGGGCAAAAGATTTTTTGCCCCTACTGGATGAAGCGATGCAGCGACTGGATTTCGCCGCCGCAGGAGAATTGTGCCGGGAGATACGGGAGGTACTTTTGTGACAGAATTTACCGAATCAGTTATGCAGGAGCAGCAGGGAGATATAGCTGAAGCCCCTCCACGTTTGCTGGTGGTTGATGACCAGCCGATCAACATTCAGGTGTTGTATGAGATTTTTTACCGCGACTATGACGTATATATGGCAACAAGCGGCATTCAGGCTCTGGAAATGTGCCGTAAAAATCCGCCCGATATTATGCTGCTGGATGTTTTGATGCCAGGGATGGATGGACTTGAGGTTTGCAAGCGTTTGAAAGCCGACCCTGAAACCAGGGATATTCCGGTTATTTTCGTGACCGCACAGGATAATCCTGATGATGAAGTGAGGGGCCTCGAAGCCGACGCACTTGATTTCATAACCAAGCCGGTCAATCCGGTGGTCGTACGGGCGCGGGTGCATACGCATCTGACTCTGAAAAAACAGGCGGATCAACTGCGCGTCCTCAATCATAAACTGTTGCATCTGTCCGATATATTAGAAGAGAAAAATGCTGAACTCTCTGAAGCGGTGATAGCCGCCAATGCCGCAACCGCTGCCAAGAGCCAGTTCCTGGCCTCTATGAGTCACGAAATCCGCACACCTATGAACGGCGTCATCGGCATGACCGGCCTTTTGATGGATACCGGTTTGAACGATGAACAGTCGGGATACGCTGGAATGCTTCGTGACAGCGGCGAAAACCTGCTTACTCTGATCAACGATATTCTTGATTTCTCTAAAATCGAGGCAGGCAAGCTGGATATGGAGGTGATTGATTTCGACTTAAGAACAACAGTGGAAGATACCGCTGCACTGCTCACTTTGAGGGCGGAGCAGGCCGGCCTTGAGCTTATCTGCTATATCGATCCGGCAGTTCCATTTTACCTGAAGGGCGATCCTGGAAGACTCCGCCAGATCATCACCAACTTAGCTGGTAACTCTATTAAATTCACTCATCAGGGCGAAGTAGTTATTAGCGCAGCACTCGAATCCGAAGAAAACGGTTTTGTGGTTATCCGCTTTGAAATTACAGACACTGGCATAGGTATACCGGCGAACAGAATAGATGCCCTATTTTCTCCATTTACCCAGGTTGACGGCTCCACCACCCGCAAATACGGCGGCACAGGTCTTGGGCTGGCGATCTGCAAACAGTTGACCGAACTCATGGGGGGAAAAATCGGCATAATCAGCGAGGAGGGGAAAGGCTCCACCTTCTGGTTTACAGCTTGTTTGCAGAAACAGAGCTCCGAGTTACTCGAAAAACATGAGGTTTTGAAGCACACTGAAATATCCGGCACCAAGATTCTTGTTGTCGACGACAACGCAACCGGCCGTTTGTTGATGATTGAGCTACTGAAACATTGGGGATGCCGTTACGAGTGCGCTGCTGATGGTGAATCCGCACTGTCACTCCTGCATAGGGCGGCCGCAGAAAATGATCCGTTTCTGGTTGCCATTCTGGATCAGCAGATGCCGGACATGGACGGGGCGGAACTTGGCCGGAGGATCAAGGGTGATCCACTGCTTAACCCAACCCTTATGATTATGGTGACCGCCCAGAGCCAGCGCGGCGATACCGCACTCATGCAGCAGATCGGTTTCGCCGGGTATCTCCCGAAACCGGTGAGGCAGGGTCAGCTCCACGATTCCATAGCAATAGTTCTTGGGAGGGCAAGCCAGGCATCTTCACATGAGACATCCGAGGTTATAGAGCCAATCATCACCAGACACACCGTGGCGGAAATCGACAATCGCAGCATACGCATCCTGCTGGCGGAGGATAACGTCATCAACCAGAAGGTGGCGCAGAGCATTCTCGGCAAAATCGGCTACAAGGCCGATATAGTAGCCAATGGGCTTGAGGCCGTGCGGGCGCTGAAGATTGTAAACTACGATGTTGTTCTGATGGATTGCGAAATGCCGGAGATGAACGGCTTTGAAGCCACAGCCGTAATTCGCGATCCGGAATCCAAAGTGCTTAACCATAAGGTTCCGATCATAGCCATGACCGCCAACGCCATGAAGGGGGACCGGGAAATCTGTGTTGCGGCGGGGATGGATGATTATCTGTCCAAACCAGTGAAGAAGGATGAACTGGCGGCGATGCTGGAGAAGTGGAGGTAAACTTCTTCGCTGTCACCGATAGTATACTTTACAAGGTCTAATATTGAGCTTTTAGTAGGCCGGTTCAAGCGAAGCGGAACCGGCGTTTTCTGCCATCGCCAGCATTGCTGCCGGATGCGCTACGCTTCATCCGGCCTACAACTGCAAATACTCAATTTCATGCCATGCAAAGTATAGTGACTGCCTTGCCCAGACGGCCTTTACCGTGTTTCAATTTTTAAGGAGACAACATAGATGCCAGACAGATTAAGCAAAGGATTCGAGCAAGACAAAGTAATGTATTCTGTAATGGGGTCTATTTTTGTTGCCTTCTTACTGTTTGTTTCCCGTATGTACAACTACCTCCTGTTTCACACTCTGGTCGAACTTTTGACAATAACGTTTGCTTTTTGCATCTTTCTGCTGGTTTGGAATTCCCGCACTATAATTGATAATGACTACATCAAGCTTATAGGAATCGGATCTGCTGTGTGTGCTGGCATAGACCTTCTGCACACGCTTTCGTTCAAAGGAATGAACCTTTTCACAGGATACGATGCAAATCTCCCGACACAGTTGTGGATTGCTGCCAGATATCTTCAGGCATTTACCCTTGTTGTTGCTCCATTCACCATTAGACGCGCTCTGAGAGTTAACGTACTTATTGTCTTATTCTCGCTGGTGGCAACTATTCTGGTTGGAGCAATATTAAGTGGCAATTTCCCAGACTGCTACAGGGAAGGTTTCGGGTTGACAACCTTTAAGATAACCAGTGAATACATAATTGTTGCACTTATTATCCTTTCAATCGTTTCTCTGTACCGTATCAAAAATAGCTTCAACGAGAGCACCTACCGTCTGTTAATCGCCTCAGCTATATCGTTGGCTTGTGCCGAATTAGCCTTTACCTCCTACATCGGTGTGTACGACTTTGCCAATATGCTTGGGCACATCTTCAAGCTTATTTCATTCTATCTCGTTTACCGTGCAATATTTACAACAGCCATCAGAGACCCCTTCAGCATTGTATTCAAGGAATTAAAGCATAAAGAAGAACTGCTTCTTGACACCAACGTTGCAATAGAGAAAAAGGTGCAGGAACAAACTCGTCAGCTAAACATAATTCTGGAAAATGCGCCCATCGGCATTTCTACAATAATTGACAGGAAGCAAATGTTGGTCAACCAAAAGACAGTTGACCTGTTCCAATATTCAAAAGAGGAGATGGAAAACCAAACGACCAGAATGCTCTACCCGTCAGATGAGGCTTATGAAAAACTAGGCATGGAAGCTTATCCAGTTCTGGCTCAGGGGCAAACCTATGAGACCGTTCAACAACTTATCAGGAAGAATGGGGAGCAAGTACAGGTAAGATACATTGGCAACGCTATTGACCCATCAGACATGTCAAAAGGGGCTATCTGGCTGCTTGAAGATATTACCGAACTGAAACAGACTGAAGAAGCACGTAATAAGGCTGTTGAAGAACTGAAGCAGAGTGAAGAGCGATTTAGAACATTAGCTAATTCAGCCCCAGTATTGATTTGGATTTCAGGTACTGACAAACTCTGTACATGGTTCAACAAAGTCTGGCTTGATTTTACAGGTAGGAGCATGGAACAGGAACTGGGTAACGGTTGGGTTGAAGGTATTCACCCGGATGATTTTGCTGGATGCCTTGAAACCTATATT
>CAYQMO010000086.1:0-14803 GCA_964418315.1 uncultured Geobacter sp.
ATGCTCACCTTGATCCTAAGAAATTGGTACATGCTGTAGAGGTACTGGAGCTGTAGTACAAAGTGAGACCTGTAATATGGGTATATAATGCACAAACAGCTTGATAGTAAAGAGATTTAGATGTTATAAACGAGACCTAAACTGAGACCTTTTTGCACATAATACATATATACAAGGGCTGTGCTCGGTGTTCTAACTTCCTGATATTGCTAAAGGAAGGGGCCGGACGTTCGAATCGTCTCGGGGACGCCAATAAAAACAATGGGTTACAGCAATAAACTGTAACCCATTTTGTTTGTTTTTTTAAAAAGTGACTTCAAAAGTGACTTCTAGCTTATTTGGGAGATAATTTTACTGGTAACGGTTTCAACTAATTTCATCAGTATTCATCCGGGAACAAGATAGTAGTGACCGACCTATCGCTTTCCGTGATTACCGATGGAGCGGAAGAGCAGTTCTTTCCACTCTTCAGAGGTAAAACCCTTTCGGGCTTCTGCCAGCTGATCAAGCACTTCGCGTTTCGAGAGCTGGATTTCACGGATTGCATCAACACCGAAAGGTCTTCCGCTTTTCTCCTGGGCGATCACCGTATCGTATGAAAGAGTCACTTCAGCATAAAAACCGCCAGTCAACATACGCTCATGCTGGCTTACCAGCTCTGCATCTATACGAGCATCGGCCAAGCGTAGCGTTGGAATCGTCGCTAGGTAGGAATCCGACTTTGCATCAAGACGTGCGGTGATCAGATCAATAATTTTGATGTGGCCTTTTTCACGGGCGCGTGATTTGAACAGCTCTTCCTGGCCAGCCTTTACAGTACGATCCTTCAGCTGGCGTTCAACAATCTCCAGTCCTTCATTGATTTCGTCTTGGTCAACGCTGGCGCAATAACGGCCAAGCAGAAACTCCACCACGTATGTTGGTACTGGAAACTGGCGGCTGAATGTGCGCACCAGATCCTTGCGCACCAGATATCCCTGGAGCAGGGATGCCGCTTTCTTGTCAATATTATCCATTTCGGTCATGAATGCCCTCCACCGATTATCGTTTTTGCCTCTGCAACCAGCTTTCCGCTTACATCAAGTAGAACCAGCACAGCTTCACGTCCTTCCAGGTCTTCATTTTCAACCACAAGTGATGCAGTCCCGTTATCCTTCAGGGGCTTGGAGCTTACTACAATGCTTGATGCCGGATCACCAGGGTACGAGCGAATGTCGCACGATAACCCAGAAAACTGTCCATCAACTGCCACAGTACAGCGCAAACCTTTCCAGGCAATGTCGGTGATCTCTATTGCGGTGGCAGCGGAACCTTTCTGCACTATCAGTTCCAACACCAGACATTCCTGAAGGCTCAAACCACCATGTGCGTATTCTTCACCCTTCTTGAAACAACTGATGCCATCAGCAAGAGCGAAATGGTGATGCGGATTCCATGACCAGGGATACAGGCGCTCATCTGTTGAAGCACCTGCCATGATGGATGCACAGCGACCCCACTTGCTGTCAGTAAGTGCAACAGGCAGTTCTATCTTCGGCAGACCACCAGGAAGAAGCAGCCAGCCATGATCTGTTACAACCCGTACTCGATTCCAGCCAGCAGCTTGCAGTTCTATGATCCTCTCACGAATTTCCAGAAGCAGGACAGATACATGCCGTGCCAGTTTACAACCTCGATCATGCCCTTCATGGTCAATGTCGCCGAACTCAACCCACAGCTTATTGGTTGCCGCTGGAGATACCGCTTCAGTTACAGATTCTTTAGGCCCCAAAGTGAGCCAACCATTGTCTGTTAAGGCTTTCTTGAATTGATTGGAAGTGAGTGGTTCAAAATTGTATGGTTCCGGTGCTTCTGCTACAACACCGGCAACGACAGGTGGAGCTATTGCAGGTTTTCCGGTTCCGGTAACACTTGGTAGCGCAGCCCAAACCGGCTTTTCAGATATGGAGAAACCTGACTGCTCCAGTAAATCCACAAGCCGCTTGCCGCAATCAAAGCGAAGTCCATCAACAAACAGCAGACATTCCGAAGCAGCTCCTTGGGTGCTCCGGTTGATCGGTTTCTGCTGCCAGACCTTTTGCAGATGTCGTGCTGATTCTTCTGCCCAGGGAAGATAAATGACACGTATTGCCGTGGTAACTGCCTCCACATCCTGTAATCTATCGACCACCGAAAGCGCCTGCATGACGGCATCGTCAGCCTTCCAGCCATAGGTAGAATAGCTAGAGATAAGATCATCCAGGTTCCCGGCAGCCAACCCAGTTTTAGTCGTTTCTGCAAGGACTGCAAGATGCTCCATAGCCTGAGCCAACGGAGCTTCGCCAAGGTCACACCAGACTAGGCCTCTCCGTGCTGCATGATTCTTTTCGTAGGATAGCAGTTTATTCCGTGCTTCATGGGGTGGGATGGTACTCAAGGCGATCAGGTCTTTTTGTAGAGACTTCTCTTGATCATCGTTCCATTGCGGCCATCCACCGCAGTTAGTTGCATCTGCAAACAGGTCAAACGATGGAAGCGAGCATTTGCGGATTTGAGCAGATATGTTGGGATAGCGTTTCGGGGCTTCACAATAACGTTCCCAGACAGCTTTCCAAGGGCCTCCATGGGTCGCTAACCTGCTTGCACCAGTAAATGCCCCATCATTCTGAGGATTGAACGCCATCTGAGATTTGCAGACTTCTACAAAGGCCTTCCACTCGTTTTCACCTCGGCTATTTTTGAACAGGTCACTGTTGTCCAACCATTGCAGCAGATCACGAACCGGATCGCCTCCAGTCAGCAACGTATTGAAATAGTCCTTATCAAGCCTCTTTCCTTTAAGAAGTTCAACCTCTTCATCCATCAGTCGATGCAATGCCAACTGCATTGCGTTCTTGGATTCGTTATCTTGAGAGACATCAAGCCCCAAGCCACCCTGATCAGATTTCAAGAATGCCAGGATAGTCCAGTCCTTTGCATTCACCTGTGACCAGATAACACCACGATACTGAAGCTCTGCCAACGGTTTCAGATTATCGGGGCAGCTTTCTACGGCTCGTAAATCCTGACGGCTTACACCTGGTAGATAGACGATCGGGGTACGATCCTTGGGGAGTGTGATTTCACTGTTTGAACCGGCCAGGATACAACGGAGCCAGATTGCCGGGCCTGTACGCTTCGAGGTGTTATATTCACCAAGCATCAGTAACTCCGGAAGATCCACTTGCAGACGGGGGATAATTGCTTCCCATTGCCGGTCACGATCCGGCCAGAGGATACAAGCAGGTGCAACTTGTACTTCAGGATTGTAAATGGCTGCTGAACGAACAGCAGGTATTAACTTTGCAACGACTCTCATTGATCGTCCATTTTATGATTTTTTATGTTTGAACATGGCTAAGCTTCTTGTTGGTGATCGGCAACGATCCGCTCAGCCTCTCGATCATAGCTATCCGCCAGACCTCTCACGATAATCGCAAATCTTTGAAAACCAGCATTTTCTACATCCTCAGCTTTACTTCGGAACTGTACAGCCAGCTCAATTTCAGGCTTGCCCGTTGGATCAACACAATGAACACCGCGTGAATTGTATATCCCGGTTCTATAACCACTACGGATGTCTTCAGCATCACGATCATTTAAGGCTGAAGCAACTGCACGGTTTATCCACAATCCAGTCGGGTCAGATGAACAGTGAATCAATACTTCCCCGATTTTGCTTAGCGCGACTTCCAGGTGGCCAGATTCTGAGCAGATTGCTTTTACGCCTT
Organism: uncultured Geobacter sp.; assembly: GCA_964418315.1. Taxonomy (GTDB): domain Bacteria; phylum Desulfobacterota; class Desulfuromonadia; order Geobacterales; family Pseudopelobacteraceae; genus JACRCG01. The sequence goes on from CAYQMO010000086.1 coordinate 3,750, forward strand.
GGAGCCATTCGTTGAAGCCCTCTTCGCTAAACGTTCCATCTTCTTGTGTTCCCGGAGGTGTTCTCCACTCGTGGAGCAATCTCCAGGCATTTGATGCAATTGTCTTTGATTCCTCGGTAGGTTCCTTTGACGGTTGATCTTCGTTCTTGGATCGGTAGATCTGTCAATAATTTTGTTTTTGAACTAGCTGAGATGCAGTGAACTTGAATGGGTCAGATTTGAAATCGCACCTTTTTCTGAGTTGTCTGTGCGGTAATGAACTTGCTTTGTTTCCTCTGCCACATCTCATCATGCAGAGATCTTGATGCAGGTGCTTGGTCACGGTTCTCAAGAGACTGTAGTTGAGCCCAATTGGTTTAGTAAGATGGTGGCGGATGAGGAAGGGAAAATGGGCTACTTTACACTGACAACGAAAACTGTATTCGCTAATTCAAATCGTATTCCGGATTTGAACCGGTGGCGTTAAAAAGTTCGAAGTGCGTTGGCTAGGGGACGCCATACACATAACTAGCTAATATTTCTAGTACAATAAAGCCCTTGTAGTAAGTGAGACCTTTTTTGAGACCTCTTCTGCACGGGCTTTCTTGTATTCACAAGTACGTATACCTGCGTAATAACACTTATTACTATCGTTCAGACATACCACCTGATATAGCCTGGCACCTGTTAATTCACTTCAGTGCCAATTCCGGCAAAACGTCACCACCTCATCTGCTGTTAACGGACGGCTGAAGTAAAATCCCTGAATTACGTCACAGTCAAGCTCCGCGAGGTAGCGGAGTTGTTCCACCGTCTCGACACCCTCCGCCACCAGCTCCATATTGAGCCCCTGCCCCATGGCGATTATCGTATTGACGACGGCGGCATCATTTTTGGTGATCAGCATCCTGCGGACAAACGAAATATCGATTTTTAACTCATTAATCGGGAGGCGACCAAGATATTCGAGCGATGAATAACCGGTGCCAAAATCATCCAGCGACAGCAGGACGCCGATATTGGCTAACGCCGTCATTTTTTCAAGCATTCTGGCACTGTCAGCCATTATCATGCTTTCGGTCAGCTCCAGGCGAAGGCAGTTAGGTTCAAGTCCGGTAGCTTCAAGTACCTCTCTTACGGTAACGTCAAGATCGCTGCGCATGAACTGCAGAGCCGAAATGTTGACCGATATGCGTAGTGGCGCCAGCCCCAGTTTCTGCCACGCAACCGCTTGTGAACAAGCCTGTCGCAGCACCCATTCGCCTACATCAACAATCAGGCCTGTTTCTTCGAGAATCGGCACAAAAATGCCTGGTGAAACAGGAGTTTCTCCTGTCGGCGCCCAGCGGAGCAGCGCTTCAACTCCGATAATGGTGCCATGAACCTGACTAATCTGCGGCTGGTAATTGAGACTGAATTCACCCAGATCCATCGCCTTATGAAGCTTGGCCTCAAGAGCAAAGCGCTCCTCCATCTGCTGGTTCAATTCGCGAGTATAAAAACAGATCGCATTTTTTCCTTCTTTCTTTGCCTGGTACATGGCAATTTCGGCGTTTTTCAGCAGGCTTTCCACGCACTCGCCATCTTCCGGATACACCACCACACCAATATTGGCAGTAGTATTAATTTCAGTACCCTTAACAATAAAAACAGTGTTCAAGACTGCAAGAATCTGCTCGGCATACTGCTCGGCATGCTGCTTGGCATCAACTGCATCCTCAGAGAGCGGCGGAATAATAGTAAATTTATCCCCTACAAAACGCGCCACAAAACTCTTATATCCGCAGACGATCTCAAGACGACGTGCAACCTCCTCCAGCAAAAGGTCACCGAAGTTGTGGCCAAAAGTATCATTGACAAATTTAAGATTATCAACATCAAGCAGCATCAGGGTAATAAACTGGCCGGAGCGGTTTACCAGTTCCAGTTGCTGTTCCAGATGTTTCTGGAAATAGTTACGATTGGGGAGGCTGGTCATGGCATCAAAATTAGCCTGATAGTAAAGCTGTTCTTCGTGAAGCTTACGGACGGAAATATCCTCTTTTGTGGCGACATAATTGGTAATTACGCCGTTCTCATCCTTTATCGGAGCGATAGTGGCCAACTCCCAGTATTCGCGCCCCGCCTTGTTTTTGTTACAGAATTCTCCCTGCCAATCCTGGCCGGAAGTAAGAGTGTTCCACATTTCAACATAAAAATTATCATGCTGCTTACCAGATTTAAGTATGCGCGGATTCTGACCGATAACCTCTGCACTGCTGTAGCCGGTGACTTCGCTGAATGTAGAGTTGACATATTCAATGTTCCCATTGACATCGGCAATCATCACGATGTTGCCCCCCTGTTCTATGGCGGTACTCAGCTTGCGAAGCTCCGCAGTTCTCTGCTTGACCAGCAGCTCCAGATTGTCGTGGTAATTCCGGTTCTCCCGCACCAACTGCGCCCTCTCTACACAGCGGGCGACAATCAACTCCAGCTCAACCAGATCGATAACCGGTTTGGGCAGGTAATCCCAGGCGCCACGCCGTAGCGCGTCAATTGCATCATTCAGAATACCGGTGCCTGAGAGAACAATGATCGGCAGGTTGTCGTCAAGCAACTTGACCGCGTCAATAACCTCCATGCCATCGACATTCGGCATCCGCAAGTCGGTAATGACGATATCCGGCCTCATCGTCCTGACCATGCTGATCCCTTCACTGCCGTCACATGCCTGAATCACGGTATAGCCGCAGTCTTCAAAAAAAGCCGCAACACTACTTCGGATAGACTCCTCATCGTCGATGGTCAATAACACCAGATTGGTATCTGTTTGCAGCATTACTCCCCTCCCCTGACTGCGGCTATTTGCGTAATTTTTTTAACCAGTTTTGACAGATCGTGAAGCGGTTTCAAATAAATATCTCCGTCTTCCATGCCGATTGCCCGGAGTTCATCCGATAACGTATAGCGTCTGCCGGTATGAAGCAGATACCGGGTAAGAGGAGAGATGGCGCAGGCCTGTAAAATAAACTCCTCGCCATGCATACCGGGAAGACCCATGTCGGAGATGCAAACCACCGGGTTGATAGCGGCAATCGATTCCAGCGCCTCCTCGGCCGTGGCAAAACTATGTATCGTGAACCCTTCATCCTCAAGATAAGCTGTTACACATTCGCGAATCATCTCATTATCATCAACCAGCAGCACTGTCAGGGCGGAATCAGTCATCACGCTGTCTCCTGCAGGGGCAGCTTAATGGTAAAACAGCTCCCCTTACCCGGTTTGGAACGGACAGCGATCATGCCACGGTGCCCTTTGGTAACAATTTCGTACGCCACTGACAGTCCAAGACCGGTGCCAACACCGATTTTTTTCGTTGTGAAAAACGGCTCAAAAATCCGCAACCTGGTTTGCTCGTCCATTCCCGGTCCATTATCTTCAATGTCGATCAGCGCCATACCTTTGACAAGCCGCGTTCTTACGATTATTCTCGGCTGCTGTGAGAGTGCATCAGCGGAAAGAGCCTGAGCGGCATTTTTGAGGATATTCAGCAGCACCTGTTCCATTCCTGACACCGACAACAGTACCGGAGGCAGATCGGCAACATAGATTCGCTGCAGCTCAATCCGCCGGAAATCGTATTTCTTCTTCATATCATAATCACTACCGGCCAACTCCAGCACCTTGTCCAGGAAAGCGGAAAGGTTCACCTGCTCGGCGCCGGCTTCACTGCGACGACTGAACTGGAGCATATTCGTTATGATCTCCGAAGCCTTCATCCCGGCGGTACGAATATGACCGATAAAATCTAAAATGCCCCTTTTCTGCATATATGCGCGTACCAGATCAAGACTGACACCTACTTCAGCCGCTGCATGCACGTTGGCCGGGATGTTAGCCGAAACCCGTCGTTCGATGTTCTGGGCGTGCTGCAGGATCGCACCGAGCGGATTATTGATTTCATGCGCCATACCTGCGGCCATACCGCTTATCATGGTCATCTTTTCGGTTCGTGAAATAAGCTGTTCAATGAGAAGGCGGTCGGTCACGTCGTGTGCTGTGCCGAAAACAGTCTGCACACCATTTTCATCGCGATGCCTGTTCACGCGAGTGTTATGCCGGCGCCAACTGCCGTCAGCATGCTGCACACGATAGGTCATCTCCTGCATGGTGTTTGTCCGGAGAACCGCCATGAATATATCTTCACAACGCGGTATATCCTCGGGATCGACAAACTCTCTGAAATTATGTCCGATAACCTCAGAGAGTTCATGCCCCAGAATGTTCTTCCATGCGGGAGATACGTAGGCAAAGTAGCCTTCAAAATCCAGCGAAAAGATAATGTCACTGGAATTTTCCACCAGCATCCGATAGCGAGATTCACTTTTGAAAAACGTTTCAGTCACTTTTTGTGCCATGTATATCCTTTCCTTCCATTGCCTCAGCCACCGCCCGGCTCAGTCCACTCCGGTTGTATGGTTTGTGAAGAAACCCGAACGCGCCCAGTTTCAGAAGCTCCTCACTGGTACCTTCACTGCTGAAGCCGGAACAAAACAGTACCTTCAGCTCGGGAGCCTGTTGCCGAAGCTGTAGGAAAGTTTCTTTTCCCCCCATTTTCGGCATGATCACATCCAGAATGACCAATGATATTTCGTTACGATGCAGGGCATAGACAGCTAACGCATCCGCCCCGTCTTCTGCCAGATATATCGTATAACCCAGATCCTCAAGCATATCGCGCCCAACGTTACGAAGAATTTCTTCATCGTCAACCAGCAGGATTACACCGCTGCCAGAGACAGCCTCACTGCTGCATGCGATGTCACCAATCTCACTTTCTATCACCGGGAGAAAAATTTTGAACACGGAGCCGACGCCCGGTTCACTCTGCACGTACAACTCTCCCTTGTGGCTCTGAACAGTGCCATAAACGGTCGCCAGGCCGAGGCCGGTGCCATTGCCGATCGCCTTGGTGGAAAAAAACGGCTCGAAAATATGATCGAGCACCTCTGTTGGCATGCCGGTGCCGGTGTCTGTCACGGAAATCTCAACGTATCTCCCCGGAGAAAGAGTCAGACTCATCGTGCGGCAGGCAAATTCATCCATCATTTTAACCTTAGTTGCAAATGTCAACGAACCACCATTTAGCATGGCGTCACGGGCATTGATACCAAGATTGAGCAACGCATTCTGCAGTTGACCCTCCTCACCCATTACGACCGGATTATTATCGGCAAGATCTGCTGTGATACAAATTTGCTTGTCTATGGTATGTTCCAGCAGCCCGATTACAGCGATTATGGTGTCATTGACGCTAACAGGCCTGGACACCATCGATGCTTTGCGGGAAAAGGTCAGCAGCTCTCTGGTAAGTTCCGCACTGCGCGCAGCGGCATCTATGATGGAGTTCACCGTCTTGCTGTTCTTCTCATCCCCCTTCAGCCGCAATTTCAGCAATTCGGCAGCGGCCATGATTCCAGCCAGCATATTATTGAAATCATGGGCAATACCACCTGCCAACTGGCCGACGGCATCCATCTTCTGCGACTGAAACAACTGATTCTGCAGCCGTCTCTGTTCCGTTATATCCATGACTGCACTGAGAACACATGGCCTACCGGCAATTTCCAGCATCACACCTAAAAAAAGCACTGGAAAGTACTCTCCATTTTTGCGACGCATTTCGGCTTCAAAATTGTGCACAAACCCGTTGCCTCGCAACTGCTGAAGGAAACAGTTTCGCGCAGATTCATAGCGCCACACCCCCAGTTCAAGAGTGGTTTTGCCGATGGCCTCTTCCCTGGAAAAGCCAAACATCTCAATAAACCCACGGTTTACATCACTGAACATTCCATCAGGAAGGGTCGTAATAGCAACGGTAATAGGTGAATATTCAAAAACCGCCTTAAATTTCTGTGAACTTTCTTCAACGACATCAAGCTGAACCCTCAGCATCTCCTCCGTGGCCAGAAGTTGGTCGTGCGTGCTCTGGTATTCAGCAATCTGTGACCGCAACATCTCTTCCGTCGCCAAAAGTTCATTCTGACTTCGCATGTAATCATCAACTTGCGAGCGGAGAACATCCTCTGTCGCCAGTAACTCCTCCTGCGATCCCTGATACTCATCTATTTTGAGGCGCAGCATCTCTTCAAGGCGCTTTCTTCTGCGGACATTCAAAATCAGGGCGATCAGACCGATGGTACTAAGCAGAGCAAATAACGCCAAGATCCAGGCAACGGAAATATTTATGGCAAATGTTGATGATGGTTCGTGCGAATTAAGGACAGGTATGCGGGGAACGTCGGCAGCGTGAAGCGGTGTAAATGCAGGAAAGTCGAGTAAAGCAGCTAAAATAATAGCTGCTGTCAAGCCGACCCGTAAATACTTGCGGTTCAGAAAACGCATTTCTACTCCTTTCCGACGAAATGAGAGCTGATATATCCCTTATTTCAGGAGTACCTCAATTTTGGCGGTTTTTTTCGCTCCTTCAAGGTATTTCTGAATAGCTTCATTAACTTTTTGCCCCTTTAGATACTCTTCTATCTTGGCTTTTACTTCTTTGTACTCTGAAGTTGAAGCCGGCTTTTTCTCCGTCAGTTTAATGATGTGATAGCCAAACTGGGTCTCAACAACATCACTGACTCCTCCCGGCTTGAGAGCGAAGGCGGCTTTTTCAAACGTAGGCACCATTTGACCCTTACCGAAGAAACCGAGATCTCCCCCCTGCGGAGCGCTCGGGCAGGTTGAATTGCCTTTTGCCAATGCGGCAAAATCAGCGCCGTTTGCAAGTTCTTTTTTAAGTTTTTCGGCCTTTTCATGAGCTTTTTTCTTTTCATCGGCAGTGGCCTTGCCATCAACTCCGATCAGGATATGACTTGCTTTCACCGACTCTTCCCGCTTGAATTTATCCAGGTTTGTATCATAGAACGAGCGGATTTCCGCTTCCGTGACTACCGCTTTTGACACCAGATTTGCCTCAACGAAGTTACTGATAAACAGATCCCTGAGTGTGTACTCGCGCAACTCTTTTTCATCCATCTCCAGCTCTTTGATGGCTTTTTTGAAATCCTGCTCATCTTTAAAACGCTCTTTACCCTTAGCCAGCTTCGCATCTATCTGCTTATCGAGATCCTTGATCTCCATCTTTGCGGCGGCCTGATATAACAGTTCGGCTGAAATCAACTGATCAAGAGCCTGCTTGTTAGCAGCCGCATGCTGATCTGCGGGGAGCGTCTGCCCGCGCAGCATTATTTTTTTAGCCCGACGCAGTTCGATAGCGTCAATCGGTGACCCATTCACACGAGCAACAACCCCATGTGGTTCGACAACTGGTGGCGCTGCTACTACAGAATTTTCTTTTTTTACTTCAGGCTCTGCTGCCATAACTGCACTTCCGTACGAGAGAAATGAGACGACCAGAAACCCTTTTAACAGTAGTGCTAAACATGCTTTTTTCATCAGACCAGGTTCTCCTTGAAATAAATTTTCGGCACTCTAGCACACTCGGCATGAACATAAAAGCCAAACAAAACAGCAGATAAACTTTTCTGATAGCAATTTATTCGATATGTCATAATGGCACGCCCGATGCATTTGTAAATTTATGCAACACATTGGAAAAACGGCAACGACGCCGCGTTCCGCAAGGGATAGCGGCGTTTATTATTTTCGTGGGGGTTGTTATGGTCTGCACAAAAAACAGGCAAATAGTCATCGACGACACCACTCTGCGCGACGGTGAGCAAACAGCCGGGGTGGTCTTCTCCAAACGTGAAAAGGTTACTATCGCCCGTATGCTGGACTCCATCGGCGTCGGTGAAATTGAATGCGGTATCCCGGTCATGGGAAAAGAAGAACAGGAAAGTATCCGCTCCCTTGTTGATCTCGGCTTAAACGCTCGCCTGATAACCTGGAACAGGGCGCTGCTGCATGAAATAAAGGCAAGTATCGCCTGCGGTGTGCAAGCGGTAGACATCTCCCTTTCGGTATCTGATCAGATGATTGTCCACAAGCTGCGTAAAGACCGGGAAACGGTGAAGGAGCAGTTGAAGGTCGCATTGGGCTTCGCCAAACAGAATGACCTTTATGTATCTGTTGGTGGTGAAGATGCCAGTCGAGCTGATATCACCTTTCTAGTCGAGTTAATGGAGATAACCCGCGCTTTGGGTGGCGACCGCTTCCGCTTCTGCGACACACTTGGCATCATGGATCCATTTACCATGTTTGATAAAGTGAGCTATCTCCGTCAGGCGGTTCCGGAAATAGATATCGAGGTACACACCCATAACGACCTTGGCATGGCCACCGCCAATGCCATTGCCGGCGTTCGCGCCGGAGCGAAGTTTGTTAACACCACGATTAACGGTCTCGGAGAGCGTGCCGGCAATGCCGCTCTGGAAGAGGTCGTCATGGGCTTGAAGTATGCCTGTGGTATTGAAACCGGAATCAATAGCCATCGTTTCCGTGAAATGTCACTCTTTGTCGCCAAGGCCTCCGACCGGCCGCTTTCGGTATCCAAGCCGGTTGTCGGTACCGGGGTTTTTGCCCATGAATCCGGCCTGCATACTGATGGTGTTATCAAGGATCCGCATAATTATGAAGGTTTTGATCCGGCAGAGGTCGGTCTGACCCGCAGCATCGTAGTCGGTAAGCATTCTGGAACCGGTGGTCTGATTGAGCGCTACCGCAGCATGGGAATAGTTGTTGATCGAAAACAGGCGGACAGAATTCTTGAAGTAACTCGAGTCACGTCTTGCGCACGTAAACGTGGACTTACCAATTATGAACTTATGGATATATATCTGGGTGAAGAATCGCTGCCGAAGGCAGCATGACCGGGGAGCTATTTATGTGTAATACGGGAACAAATTTTGTAGCGATTATGGAAGCGGCGCAATTACTTGAAACAACCGAAACGCGGGTGCTGATGATGCTCAAAAAAAATGAGTTACAGGGAAAAATGGAAGATGATGCGTGGTATGTCGATAGGTCGTCACTGAAGCTCTGTGAAAAACCGAAAGCAGCTGATATAGTCACACCGGGCTGTGGTGGCGGGTGTGGCAGTGGCTGCGAGCGGCATTGATCATGGTTATTGTTAAAGCATCCGACTTCAAGTTCAAATACCCTCGCGATGTTGCCAATCGTGATCAACCCAAGTTCACCGGGCGTCCGGATCGGACGCCTTTCAATCGCAATGACCTGTACGAAATTCTGCCAATGATGTCAGCCGTTATGAATGAGATTGACAGCGCCGATGGTGAGGTATTGAATCTTCTGGAGGATGTATTAAACCTGATGCCCCGTTTTATCAATACCCGCGAGGAAGTGTTTGACTATCTGACAGGTACGGCTCGGGAATATTTGCAATAGGATGAACATTATTCCTGCATCAATGGGCAAACGACTGCCGGTATTTGTTAATCTCCCTGATCAATTCGGTTCGATCAAAATAAATTTCATTCCGCTTGATCTTTCCATCAGCATTAAACTGCAGGAAGCAGAGTCCGACGCACTCCATATTTTTATCCCCAACCGGAATACAGGCTGCCAACTTGCCAAGAAAGCCATCTTCAATCGGAATCGCCTCGACCAGTGACCAGGTCCAGGTCGGATTGTTGCCGGTAACTTTGGTAAAATAGGCTAGAAGCTGCTCTTTTCCCTCAATTCCCAACGGACGGCCAGGATCAAGAAAAAAGGCATCATCTGCATAAAAAACTGCCAGTTCTTTGGGGCGGTTGCCTGTCCAGGCCGATAACCATCTTGCGGCAAACTCTTTTGCTTCTGCTTGAGTCATCATTTAAGCGCTGCTCCCTGATTATGTGACGTATGTATTACGGTTTGAGACTATACATCAACGGTGATTATTACTCACCAAAAACCTGGGCGCTGAAAATATAAATATCACACTCCCCCTGCCAGGCATCTTCGGGCAGACCGGCTTTGGTGCAGGTATGTTGCAGAAACTGCTCGCGGTTCCAACCGTATTCAGTTGCAACTTGAGGAAGCAGTACCCCACGATAACTACCTTTGATGATATAGATACCATGAACTCCGACCTGAATCTCCTCAACCGAGGCGACCTTGGTCAGTGGCGTAAGAACCGAAATATCGATGGTAAAATCGGCGAGATCATTCTTCTTCATAGGATTGAAGCGGGGATCACGGGTCGCAGCCGAGATTGCCATCTCCTGCACCAGCTTGTAGAGCGGCTGAACAGAGACAAAATTGCCGATGCAGCCACGTAGCACACCATCTTTTTTTATGGTGACAAAAGAGCCGGAGTGAAGATTCAGCCCCAGTGATGTTGTTACCAAGGCCGGAACGTTTTGATTGGTGACATAGTCAACAATTGTGTCACGGGCGATCTGCAGCAGTTCCTTCTGTTCTTCATTCGATAATAGTTCCGACATGGTTTCACTCCTTAAGAAGTTGGCTCCTGACAAAAATAAGCTACAAATTCTCCGCTACCCTGTATCCGATCGACAATATAGGAGTCTTCCTCGCAAACTATCGACTTGTAGCGGTTCTGAAACAGATGGTCGCTGCGGAAGTGGGGCGGTTGAAAGTTACTGCATACCCGGTCAAAAGAGTGCGCATGAAACAGGAAAGATCGGAGCGCTCTAGCACCCTCACCATGAAGTGTTGCAAGAGGCCGGGAATGTCTATTCCGTAATGTCTTGGCATGTCCCGAACGTTAGCACGGAATGTCTGCTAATGCAATAAAGCAGGAACATCCAGCGAAGAACATCGGAAAGCCGGATGCAGGAAAACTGCACGTCCGGTTTGATGGGGGGACTGGGTGAAACCTGTTCCCTACTCTACCCAAAGCTATTCTCTGAGCCGTATTGTTTATTATCGTTCCCACGCTCCGGCGTGGGAACGAAGCCTGTGACGCTCCAGCGTCGCGTCATGCTGAAACCGGGACGCTGGAGCGTCCGGGGATGCATTCCCACGCTGGAGCGTGGGAACGATGACGAACATTGCAAGTGTTGAAGATTATTCAGGCGAATGGGACAAGGCTCCAATTGGATCATTTTCCGCCCGTTATCACCTCAACTGTAACCTCAGCGAATTCAGCAGCAGACGGATATGCC
>CAYQMO010000087.1:0-8337 GCA_964418315.1 uncultured Geobacter sp.
GATTTGGGTGGCGGCGCCAGAGACGAAGGTGGGCCTGGGGATGCAAGCGAAGCGACTCGCCGAAGAACCTGACAGCATCACTCCAATTCCCATTCTGGTACATTCTGCGCCCCTCCTTGAAATAACCTGTTACCTCCATCAAATTCGGGAAGGTCTCTTCGTTGTGGTAATCCAGTACCTCATAGACCCTGACCGGTTGCGTCTTTCCCTTTACCACAACATCGTCGATGTCCCTGACACGGTAAGTACCCTTCAGCTTGCTGAAGGTATATTCACTGATAAGTATTTTTGCGTTATACTGCTTGCAGGCGGATTCAAGTCGCGAGGCCAGGTTGACGCCATCTCCGATTACCGTATAATCCATCCTTTTTGGTGAGCCTATATTACCGGAGACGACAGTATCAGAGTTGATACCGATTCCGATCAAGACCGGCTTTTTCCCTAGAGAGTTGCGTCCGGCATTCCATTGCGAGAGCACATTTATCATGTTGATGGCAGACCTTACAGCCCGATCCTCGTTGTCATCATGAGGCAGCGGGATACCAAAGGCAGCCATGATAGCATCACCTATGAATTTGTCCAGCATACCACCCTCGGCCTGGATGCAGTCTACCATATGGGTAAAATATTCGTTTAGCAGACTGACTGTGCCCTGAGCGCCAAGTTCTTCCGTAAGCGTGGTGAAGCCCCGGATATCCGAGAAGAGTATCGTGGCGGATACGCTCTTGCCCCCCAGTATATCCTCCCCGCCTGCGAGCAGTTGATCGGCAAGCCCCGGATCCATGTAACGCGACATGGTGGATTTCATCCTTTTCTCGCCGGAGATATCTTCGAACATGATCATAGTTCCGAGTTTTTTCCCTTCACTACTCATCAGGGGAAGAACCGAACTGTTGACGGATAACTTGTTACCGTTGAATTCAAGTTCGGTGTCCATTGTGACTTCCGAAGCCTGACTATTTTCAACCCGCCGCACTTTCTCCACAATCCAGCAATTTTTCCCTGTAAAAAAACCGGCAATATCAATGCCAATTATCTCTTCCGGTGCCACCTTCATGATCTTCAGACCGGCAGCGTTGCAGGTGACAATTTTGCCTTCCTCATCGAGAGTCAGCACTCCGTTGCTCATACTCTGGAGCATACCTTCGTTATAATTTTTCATATTATGGACGTCACTGAAGAGTTTGGCATTTTCAAGGGCTATTGAAACTTGCGCAGTAAAAGCCTTGAGACGTGATTCATCCTCATCAGTGAAAGGTCCGCCGCGTTTGTTCAAAACCTGTGTAACACCGATCATTTTACCCTGTTTGTTTACAACCGGCGTGCATAATATTGAACGGGTGAAGAAACCGGTCTTTTTGTCAAAGGCGGGATTGAAGCGCATGTCAGCGTATGCATGGGGGATGTTTACCGAACTGCCGCTGGTAAAGACGGCACCGGCTATTCCCAAATGGTTAGGAAACCTGATCTGGATGGCTCCGATCCCCTCACCAACCAGAGACCAAAGTTCTTTACTCTTCTCATCGTTAAGAAACAGGGTGGAACGTTCGGCCTGCAGCATCTTTGTTGCTTCGCCCATAACCTTTTTAAGAAGAGTTCCCAAATCTATCTCAGAGGTAACATCGGCGACAATATCAAGAAATTCAAGCTCCCGTTCACGGGAACGCTGCATCTTTTCGATAACCTGTGCACCCTGCAGGAATATTGCCGCCTGAGTGGTCATCTCATCCAGAAGCTCCAAGTCATCCCGGGTAAATTTATTTTCCCTCTTGTTCAGAACCTGAGCCACCCCTATGACTTCACCCTTGGCAGTTCTAATCGGCGTACAGATCATGTTTCGTGTCTTGTATCCGGTCTGTTTATCAATATCACGGTTAAAATTTATATTTTTGTAAACATCGTGAACGATGATTCCCTTTTGCGACTGAAAGACCTGTCCCGCTATGCCACTGGTATTGAGCATGCTGATCCGGCGCCTGAAATTACCTTGAGCGGCAACGGAGTAAAGTTCGCTGGTCTGGCTGTCATTCAGGAAAAGCGAGGCACGCTCCGCCACCAACTCCTGCGAAGTCAATTCGACCAGAGTTTGGAGAATTTCCTCCAGTGTATCAATGGTAGCAAGCTTTCTCGATACGCCAAGAAGCATTTCGACTCGGCGCAATCGTTTTTCCAGATCCGCCGGCGTGGAAATACTTTTGGAGTCTTTGCCACTTGAGTTATTTGGTTTTGTGCGAGCTGTCTTCACCTTTTCCATCAACTATTCTTGCCTCCGGTCATATCTAAAGACGATCCCTCAATACCTGTATGGTGTCTTGTAACTGCTTAAGTTCGCCTCGAAATGCGCTACGTTCCTCTTCCATTCTTCTTTCGTACTCCATCGCCTTGCGCTCCATCTCGTCACGAATTTCCTGCGCGATCGCTTTTAGCTGATTATTTTCACTGTTTCTGAGGGCAATCGCTTCCTGAAAATGTTTATCTTTCTCATAGGCCATCCTCTCCTGCTCTTCTCGCTGGGCGACGATGGTTTCCCTCAAGTGTGCTATCTCACCCATGGCGGTCGCAACAGCATTTTGTATGGATTGCGCCTTTTCATACTGAAAAGCCTCAATCCGGGCGTTGAGTTCAGAAATAGTCTCTTGCAGTCTAATTATGTCGGAAGGCGGTTCATTCATATCGTCCACTCTGTGAGGTTTTCCTGTCATTGAAGCAGCCCGTTCATTATTAAGCTATTCAAGTTCTATCTTTTGAATGGCATGGTACGGTATTATCGCAAGTTTTCCCGATTTATCCTTCACAATTATGGTGTAGCCTGCAGGGGTATTGTCCATCTGCAGAATGAATCCGGATAATGTTAAACCATTGCTGAGATAAAGTGAAACCGGTCGCAGATCTTCACTGAGCGCTCTCAGGTTGAGTTGGCTCGCACCGGTCGCCTCAATGCTGAAAGCGACGCTCTCACGATAAAGTTCTGTAGTGATACGCATTCTGGTCGCGAGGATTGAAGCCAGATTCTGAAAAAATGCTGCGGCTATTTCAGGATGATGCCGTTGTACTTCCTGAAAAGCGGCATGACTCAGCACTAAAAACTCACTCGGCATGATAGTACGCACCCCGGCGCTCCGTCTCGACCGGTCAATAAAGCTTATCTCTCCGGTAACTTCGCCGACTCCTAGTGAAATAAGTGTTCGGTCAATATCACCCCGGATATTCTTAAAGACATCGACGCGCCCGCTGGTGACAATCCAGAGGGAATCACCCGGTTCATTCTCCAGAAACAGATTTTCACCGGCAATCATTAATCTCTCATCACAAACACCGATGATCAGGTTTACTTCATCCGGTTCCAGCCCTTTGAATATTGAGCATTTATTGAAATCTATCGTTGCCATGTAACACCCTCCACTGCTGTATTAAATTACTATTTTTCTTCACTCCAGGGCCCGCGGAAGCCACTGCGGGTGAGCATTAAACCAAAATCTTTTTTATGAGGAGCCCGGTCGTATGCTTCTTCTGGTTCGACTTTGTCGGTTTTTACCAGATCAAGCAGTGAGTCGTTAAGCGTCTGCATGCCGATATTTTTTCCGGTCTGCATGATCGAGGGGATCTGGAAGGTTTTTCCCTCCCGAATAAGGTTCGAAACGGCGGATGTAACAACCAGAATTTCGAGCGCTGCGATCCGCCCCCCACCCTTCTTTTTGAGGAGAGTCTGGGCAACGACCCCTTTGAGCGATTCCGAAAGCATAGTACGGACCTGCTGTTGACGGTCAGCCGGAAACTGGTCGATGATGCGGTCAATGGTTGAGGGTGCAGTGTTCGTGTGTAGTGTGCCGAAAACAAGGTGACCCGTTTCGGCGGTCTCAATGGCTATAGCCACAGTTTCAAGGTCGCGCATTTCACCAACAAGCACAATGTCCGGATCTTCGCGCAACGCAGCCCGCAAGGCATTCTTGAAGCCTTTGGTGTGGGTGCCGATTTCCCGCTGGTTAATATGGCATTTATTGTCCTTGTGGACAAATTCGACGGGGTCTTCAATAGTAATCAGGTGATCGTCGCGGGTCTCATTAATGTAGTTAATCATTGCCGCAAGCGTGGTTGATTTTCCAGAGCCGGTCGGCCCGGTCACAACGACAAGCCCCTTGTCGAAATCGCAAAAGGTGAGAACTACCGGGGGGAGGCCAAGCTGTTCGGCGGTAAGAATTTTGGTCGGTATCTGTCTGAAAACCGCGCCGATGCCGGCCATATCCCGAAAAACATTGCAACGCATACGGGAACGCCCTACCAGTTCATAGCCAAAATCGGTATCGTTCGTCTCTTTGAACTCTTCGATATTTTTCTCGGGCATAATGACATGGATAAGTGTGCTCAGATCCTCAAAATCAATAATGCCGCGACCCGGCATGAACGCCATCGAGCCATCGACACGCACCATCGGTGCCTTGCCGCTTTTCAGGTGTAGATCAGACGCCTTCATATCAAGCATCTGGTGAAACAGTTCATCAATATGAGGCGGTGTATCACCTTTGGCATGAACATTTGATACCGGTTCGGTCGCCCGGGTCGGTACTTGTGATTGAGAGGGCTGAGGTGCAGCGGTACTTGCTCCGGCTTTTGACTGGATGCGAAGCGACAGCCCCATCGGTCCTGAAGCCATGTGAAGCTCAAACGCTCCCCATGTTGATGAATAGGGTTGGATGAACGGGACGTCACTCAGTTTTGACTGGAAGCCGGGTAAAAGTTCCTCAAACAGGGTATTAAGCTGATCCGAGCTGACTGGTTGGCTCGACACCTGCCTGAATTGTCCGGCAATATCCATCTGGGCCGGCATTCCGGTCGTCAGAATGAGCGCTTCTGCGGCGTGTTTCTGCAAGGCTTCAAGGTAACGGTCAATAATGGCCACTGTTAACCTCCACTCGTCTCAGTGATAGGAATTTGCTTTTTCATCAGGGCGACAATACCATCCAAAAAGAACAACCGTCAACGCTATTTCAGGAAATTTATTGATATCGAAACACAATCGAGCAATTTTAGGCCACTACTCCCATATTGCTGTTAATAGCGATATATTCAGCCCCTCCCAGACAATTTTTTGAGTAGGCATTGTCGCCAAATCATGCTATTAATACCCCTTTAAATCTACAACAGGAGAAGTAATCGGAGGGACGTATTCATGTTCGGATTAAAGCCGAAGGAAGAAAAATTCTTCAAACTTTTCAAAGAGATGACTGAGAATATCATAGAAGGAGCCACGCTTCTTAAAGATATGTTAGACAATTTTGAAGCCCCGGCGGAAAGCCAGCGCAAAATCAAGGACGTCGAACATAAGGGCGATTCCATCACCCATGAAATCATCAAGACACTGCACAAGACCTTTGTAACACCTCTCGACCCTGAAGACATCCATTCTCTTGCCTCCAAGCTGGACGATATACTCGATCTGATTGACGCCTCCGCACAGCGAATCATCATGTACAATGTCGAGTCGATTCCCCCCGAAGCCAAATCGCTCGGTTTCATCATTTTGCAGTCGTGCATTGCGATCGACAAAGCGGTTGCCATGCTTGGCAAGAAAACCAATGAACAGATTTTTGAAGCGTGCGTGGAGATAAATTCGCTGGAGAATGAGGCTGATCGAGTCTCGCGTGAAGCCATCAGCCGGCTTTTCGATGAGGAGAAGGATCCTATCCAGTTGATTAAATGGAAAGAAATCTTTGAGACGCTCGAAAAAGCGACCGACCGCTGTGAAGACGCTTCGAATATTCTTGAAAGCGTGGTGGTAAAGAATGCTTGATACGGCCTTCATGATGCTCTGTCTGGTGATTCTGGCAGCGCTGGTCTTTGACTATATCAACGGTTTCCATGACACAGCCAACGCCATCGCCACCTGTATTTCTACTCGTGCTCTCTCGGTAAGGGCGGCCATTACAATGGCTGCAGTGCTCAATTTTGCCGGCGCCATGATCTCCACCAAGGTTGCCACAACCATCGGCAAAGGAATTGTGGATGGTTCCAATGTTACCCAGATGGTTGTCCTGGCTGGTGTTATGGGAGCTATTGTCTGGAACCTGATCACCTGGTACTACGGACTCCCCTCCTCCTCTTCTCACGCCATTATCGGCGGCATCTGCGGTTCGGTTATTGCCCATGCAGGCGTTACAGTCCTGAAGTTTGCCGGACTCAAAAAAATAGTCATGTCATTAATATTTTCGCCAATTCTGGGAACCATCGTCGGCTTTATCGCCATGCTACTACTGTACCGGATTTTTTGCAGCAGCTCTCCAAGCATCCTCAACAAGAACTTCCGTCGTCTTCAGGTAGCCTCGGCTGCCTTGATGGCCTTTTCACACGGCACAGCAGATGCACAGAAGTCAATGGGGGTCATCACCCTGGCACTGGTCAGCTATGGAACCATCAAAACCTTTGAAGTCCCCTGGGAAGTTATGGTCGCCTGCGCAGCGACTATGGCTTTGGGCACGGCGGCCGGTGGCTGGAGAATCATCAAAACGGTAGGACGCGACTTTGTCAAACTGCAACCGGTACATGGTTTCTGCGCGGAAACCGCTTCGGCCGGCGTTATCCTCGCGGCCTCAGCCTTCGGCATGCCGACCAGTACCACCCATGTCATTACTTCCACAATTATGGGTGTCGGTCTTTCCAAAAGGATTAGTGCGGTCAACTGGAATGTGGCAAAGCGGATTTTGATCGCATGGGTGCTGACCATCCCGGCCTCCGGGCTCATGGCCTACATGACTTATCAGGTGATGAGCCCGCTGCTTGGCAAATAGTCTGGGTACCAGGCAATGCCTTGAAGTTGGTTTTTGAATCTTTCAATACTACTGAAGCTTCTGATCCTTTCCAACAAAGGAGTAGATAATTGCGCCAAGAGGTCCCAGAAAAAGAAGAACAAGTATCCAAATTATCTTGTTATAACCGGAAAACTCACTTTTAAGGCAATCGATGATCTGAACAATCCAGTAAACCAGCAAAATTAATCCGATAATAAATCCCATACCTGCCTCCTTGATCCTTTAACAATTATCTGCCTGATACCGCCTCCGCCGCCGCGCGTCCAAGTGCTTCACACTGTTCAATTACATTCGGCTGCGGGGAAAACTGTGTTCTTACCATTTCACCCACCATCTTGAAACCGAGACTTTTCAGGCGATCCTCTGCCATTTTGCAGGCTTCGCCGCTCCAGCCGTAGCTGCCAAAAATCCCGGCCAGATTGGTTTTCAGTCTTACGGTACTGAGATATGCCAGGACATCCCACATCGGTTTGGCAATATCGCGGTTAAAGGTCGGAACCCCGAAAATCATGGCGTCAGCCTCTTCCATTAGATTGCGTAGTTCACCTGAGTTCAGACTGTTGATGTGATAGCTGACAACATCGATACCGTCTTGCGAGGCCCCTCTGGCAACGGCGTGAGCCATCTTTTCAGTACTGCCGTGTGGCGACAGAAAGAGGATTACTATCTTTTTGCTCTGTGACGGCGGCTTGCTCCACTCTTCAAACTGGCAGATAACTCTCCACGGGTCACGACGGATGATCGGCCCATGACTAGGGCAGATCATATCGATGACATCATGGCGGATTTTTTCGACTGCCGACAAAATTTTGTCCTTGAAGGGGCGGAAGATGCAGTCAAAATAAAAATGGCGCGCCGAGGTAAAGTCGTCCACCTCGTCATTAAAAATGTGCCCTACCTGCCAGTAATGGGCGCCAAAGGCATCGCAGGTAAAAAGGATATTTTCTTCTTCCAGTCGGGTAAACATGGTGTCCGGCCAGTGCAAAAACGGCGCTGTAATGAAACGGAGGGTACGCCCCCCCAGATCAAGGGTTTCGCCATCTTTGATCGTCTTGCAGGAGATCGGTTTACTCAAAATATTACCGAGGAAGTTCTTGGCGGCGGAAGTACAGTAGACAACCGCCTGCGGAGCCTGCTCCATCAGAAACGTCAGCGATCCGGTGTGGTCGTGCTCGGTGTGGTTAACGATTATATAGTCGATAGTTTTGGGGTCTACCAGGGATCTGACCTTATCCATATATTCGTCAACGAATTTTTCTTCAACCGTATCGATAAGGACAACCTTATCTTGCCATTTCAGCAGATATGCGTTGTAGCTGGTGCCATGTTCGGTGGGGAAAAGATCGTCAAAGACCCTGAGATCAGGATCTTCTGATCCGATCCAGTAAAGTCCGGGTTTAATTTCTATCGGTCCTAGCATGCTATAATCTCCCTTTGTTATGAGCAGCTCTCCGCAGCTTCAAGCCAGAGGCTTACCACATTTAGTTTATGATCTTATCAAATTAAGTGAGCCAATATATCAGAACTCATCGCT
>CAYQMO010000087.1:8437-14799 GCA_964418315.1 uncultured Geobacter sp.
ATTTAGTTTATGATCTTATCAAATTAAGTGAGCCAATATATCAGAACTCATCGCTTTGGTACAAGCGAGAATTAATCAGAGGCACGGTAACTTGTTCTCTTTGCGAGTTATCGTGCCTGACAGGAATTTTCAGTTCGAGCAACGTGCTTGAATATATCCGGTTGATTTCATTTTTTCCAAGTGATACTTGATAGGTACAAAATGGAGAGAACAGAATCAAATGACCAGTGAAAAAACAGCACTTAGCAACATCATAGCCACGCGCATCGCCGAGCTGGGTCGCATCACCTTTGCCGACTTCATGGCCGCCTGTCTCTATGAACCGGGACTTGGCTACTATACCTCGCCGGGGCGCAAAGTCGGCGCCGAGGGAGATTTTTATACCAGCATCACCGTGCATGGCGCTTTCGGTCGGGTTATTGCCCGCGAGATTGCCCAGATGTGGCGCAGCATGGAGAGGCCCGACCGATTTACCCTGGTGGAGTGCGGCGCC
Source organism: uncultured Geobacter sp. (assembly GCA_964418315.1). Lineage (GTDB taxonomy): Bacteria > Desulfobacterota > Desulfuromonadia > Geobacterales > Pseudopelobacteraceae > JACRCG01. The sequence continues at coordinate 8,931 of CAYQMO010000087.1, forward strand.
GGGAACGGTCGTCTGGCGTGCGATATCATGGATTTTCTGGCGGAGCACGAGCCTGAAATGTACGAGCAGCTCCGTCTGGTGCTGGTAGAGCAGGAACCGTCTCTTGAACCGGTGCAGAGGGAGATGCTGACTGCCCATTTGGCAAGGCTTTCCTGGTGCTCTACCGATGAATTTGCGTCAGGACGTTTCACTTTCAGCGGCTGTCTTTACTCAAACGAACTTATCGACGCCATGCCGGTACACCGGGTTGTGATGACTTCCAACGGGCTGAAGGAGGTGTATGTTACCTGTAAGGATGGCGAGTTTGTCGAGGAGGCTGGAGATCTCTCAACTTCCGGGATTGCTGCCTATCTGGAACGTATTGCTGTGGAGCTTCATCCGGGTCAACAGGCCGAAGTCAATCTGAACGCCCCGAAGTGGCTGGCTTCCGCCTCACGGACGCTCACACGCGGCTTTATTCTAACAATTGATTACGGATATCCTGCCGCTGAGCTTTACACCCCGCGACGCAAGCTTGGCACCATGCTCTGCTACTATCGTCACCAGATCGAGGAAAACCCCTATCTCCGCATCGGTTTGCAGGATATTACCACGCATGTTGACTTCACCACTCTGATGAAGTGCGGCGAACAATCGAGTCTGCGCAATGACTGGTTCGGTGAACAGTACCGCTTTCTGCTCTCAGCCGGTATCGTTGAAGAGATTGAAAAAATTGAGCGTTCGGCAATATCCGATGAGGAAAAGCTGCGGCTCCGTTTGACCCTCAAAAAACTGATCCTGCCTGGTGGTGGTATGGGTGAAACCTTCAAGGTACTGATCCAATCCAAGGGGGTGAGTGCTCCTAAACTACTGTGCAAACGCGGCATTGGAGGGTGAATGGTCATGATGGAGTGTGCTGAAATTCGCGGCATCATCTTCGACCTGGACGGTACCCTGTGTTCAATTTTGTTCCATTTGCTGGTACCAGGTGGGTAGTGACTGACTCGAATAGGAATACCGATCTCGTCTGCTGCGTAATATGGCAAATTACATCTCAGTTTATTTGCTGCATATTAGCTGCATAATTTCAGATGTACTTATCCGGCAGGAAGTAATCATGGCACATTATGCCAGAGTGTAGACCATTTTTGCTCCTGTTTCCGGGTGCCGGAGCTCCTGCCTGGTTAATTCCTCCAATAGAAACAAACAGTTCCCTGATAAGCGCACGAGCCTCATCCTCTTTATTCAAATAACGCCGCAATAGCGCAACCAAAGCATGATCGTTCTCCTTTAAACGCAAACAGAGGACTCCGTCGCTGGAATCCCTTGTTTATGTGGGTTTGGTGTATTTGGTAAGTTGTTATTCCATTTATAAATCAAAGGTGGAATAATCCAGCTTAATATACTCATAGTTTTAAGGGATGTAGAAAATGCACACCCCTTTTTTACGGTATCTGCTTTTGCGGTATAGAGACATACCGCATCAAATACCGTCAAATACACTGGATAGTACCGTATCAGATTGGCTAAGGACGGACAATAGAAAACAAAAAAGCCATGATTTCTCAAGGCTTTCTGTATCGTACCGGACAGTACCGGATTGATTGTTGGCTCTACCTCCATTGAATAGAGGAATAATTAATATCAATATCAATTAGTTGGAAGGCCGCCCCAAAACAGCCATACCTAAACATATACCTAACCTGAATCACTATACGTTTCTAGGTCTTGATTTCTCAGGTCACTATATCGTTTTTGCAGCTGATTTCAAATTTAAACTTGAATCTGCCTTTAAAAAAAATCATGACTGATTGTGGTCGTCTGCTTCTCAAGCTCAGTGTCAAAAAAACACTTACTGCCACAACAGTCTAATTTAAAAGGGGATAAGCCAAGAAATTTAGGCGTGTTCTGGGACAAATCTTATTTCAAGATGACAGCCAACAGCTTGAGCGTACTTTTTGAGTGTAGTTACTGAAGGGGCATGTTTCCCAGCAGCTTCAAGTCTGGATATTGCACTTTTAGTGGTTCCCATCAGTTCAGCAACAGCCTCTTGAGAAAGTCCCACTCGTGAACGGGCAGCAAGCATTTCCCTTACGAGAGCATATTCCTCTTCCAAATCATTATAAGCTTTCTTAAAGCCTTCTCTCTGCGTGGCTCTTTCAATGAAAGCATTGTGGTCATGGGTAACGGGTTTAAATTTCAAATCAGCCATTTTGCACCTCCTTAATACGTTTTCGAGCTATTTTCAGATCAGGTTCTGGTGTCACTGGTGTTTTCTTTATGAATGCATGTAGAATTATTATCCTCTGCCCTAATAGAAAACAGTAGAACGCTCGTCCGATTCCTTCCCGCCCTTTCGGTCTTAATTCAAATAGACCCTTTCCCATCGCCTTGGAATGAGGCATTCGTACATTTGGGCCGAACTCCACTAATCTATATGAGTAAGTATCGCTGGGCGATTACTTTTATTGTTATGTTCCTTATACCACCTCTTAATATGGGTGTCAAGAATAATTCGACATAAAACACAACATAAAGTATTCATGCAATTACGTTGACACTAGATATTGTGGATTGTCAATAAAAGTTACAGGATGGATTCCATAGAGCATTTGGTGTAACGGTGGTGTAATAAATTAGATATAACGAAACAAGGGGCTAGCCTTTTGAGCTAACCCCTTGTTTTTATTGGTCGGTGCGACAAGATTTGAACTTGCGACCACTAGACCCCCAGTTTAACTTTCTGCACATTATCCCACCATTACAAGCAATGTAAAAGCCTGTTTTTATACTGTTTATGTATTGTGTTGTTACTTTGAGTATTGACATTTTCTCTGTATCCTGTACCCTATGTGTACCCTATGAAAACGGGAGGGCACACTATGCCTGAGAAGATCAAGATCACAAAGACAGCGGTTGAAAAACTACCCTTTGCCGAAAAAGGGAAGCAGATCGATTATTATGATTCTGTCCTGCCCGCCTTCGGTGTCCGTGTGTCTACGTCAGCGAAAGTATATTTTGTCCGGAAGCGTGTCAACGGCAAAATGTCCCGGATCATTCTGGGGAAGCATGGCGTTGACAAGATGACTGCGGACGCTGCCCGTAATGCCGCTCAGGATGTGTTCGGCGAGATACGCAGAGGGATAGACCGCAACGAGGAAAAAAAGAAAGCTATGGCACGCGGGCTCATCCTGTCCGATGCTGTCGATCAATACTTCGAGTCACGCGACCTGAAGGAAAGTACCGTCAAGAATTACAACCTTCTGCTGGACACACATTTCAAAGACTGGCAGAAAAAACCGCTCAAGGACATTACTCGCGAGATGGTGGCGGCACGTCACCTGAAGATAAGCAAGACATCCGGAGCGGCGTCCGCCAACAATGCCATGAAGGTGCTGCGTCTGTTCTACAACTACGCTGCCGGCAAGTTCTCCGGCACCCTGCCTGAAAATCCCGTCAAAGTTCTAACCCATGCCCGCCAATGGAATCGGGTCGAACGTCGCAAGTCGATCATCGAGACCAGCGCCCTTCCCTACTGGATCAAAGCCGTTGAAAAGTTGCAGAATCTGACGATACGCGACTTCTTCAAGATGCTCCTGTTTACCGGCTTGCGTAAAAATGAGGCCCTGCAACTGAAATGGGACGATGTGGATATGCAAGAAAAGAAATTCACTATTATTGACACCAAGAACAAAAAACCGCATACCCTACCCATGAGTGACTATCTGGTGAATCTTTTCAAAGAGCGACTGGCGCTCAAGGAGAATGATTTCGTCTTTCCCGGCACGGGGAAAAGCGGCCACCTCTATGAACCACGGAAACAGATTGCCATCATCGAACATGACACCCACAAAACGCAGAACGGCATCACCACAGATGAGGATCTGGAAAAACTCTTGAAGAAAGATCCCAAGAGCCTCAAGCCGGGTATCAGCTTCATGCCGCACGATCTGCGCCGGACGTTCGCTAAGATCGCCGAGAAGAATGCAAGCTATACGGAGTTGAAACGACTCCTGAATCATTCGACCGAGGACGATGTGACTCAAGGCTATCTGATCATTTCGGTGGACGATCTGCGTGCCCCCATGCAGCGGATCACAAACGCCATCAAGATTGCTACCACGAATAAAACGGCCAAAGTAATACCGATGCAGCCCAGGAAGAAAGCGGCACAACAGGCATAAACACGTTTTCGCGGGATAGGCCGACGGGCCGATAAGCCGGGATACTCCGACCCGGCTTCCCGTGATAGCACCACTTCGGAGAACAGCCAACGGAGGGCGCAATAATGGGCATGTCAGATTATGCAATTACAGGTCTGCTAGGTGGAATTGCATCTCAGTCGTATCTTTTAGGAATCACAAAGGAAAACGAAGCATATTGGAAGCTGTTCAGTACAGGAAAATATACCGTTGAAGATTACAAGGGTGACGGTGAAAGTTTCAAATATCTGACATCCTTCTACCAGTCCTTACTAATAGATGCCCCTGACTTATTTGACGACATTGATGGAAACATTCGGATACCAAAATGGGCTGTCAAGGCCGTTGCTGACGCATTCGAGACATACAACCAGCAGAAGAATATCGAGCATAACCTAGACATAACCCTGGAAGAGGCATTCAGGGTTCCTTCCGAGAGCAAGCAAGAAACCATCAGAAAATTGCAGAGCAAAAATAAGGATAAGTTCTTTTTCCGGGTCAACTGTATCAGGATGTATTTTTTCCTGAATGTATCTGATTCAGTTACTGCGGCCTGGAAGATCGTCCAATGGCAGAAGGATAACAAGCCAGGTGTTTTCTACAACTTCAAAGCAAGCCAGAAGTCCATGCTTGATGCCTATCATCGCGCCTATCCTCAACCCTTCTTTATGGAATGGGTAATGGAGTGGGGACGCGACCTTGCAGAATCAAAAGTAAGTGGAGAAACATTCCGTGATAAATATATGAGTTGGATTGAAACGAATGTTCCGGAAGCGGCGACGTTCATCAAAAGGAAGATGAGGCTCAAGAAGGGATAAAGCAAACTTAGAATCCGCAATTGGAGGGCAAGTGCATGGTTGAGGAAAAAACCAAGAGAAAACGAAAATGCAGTGCGGCCAGGCAAGGTCGCATAATCTAGCGGGTGCGACTCCCGCCCCGGAAGGCCGGCCGGCCACCGGGTAGCAAGTCCTTGGAGGCTGTATGGTAACATGCAGTTTTAAGCGTAGGACAGCCAGCAGATAGGCCGCAAGCCGTAAGGTTGAAGGTATTGAGCCTCGTAAGCTTCAAAGAGGGAAGGGCGACGTTGTTGGATTGACGGAAGCCAAAATTGACTGTTGCGCACTGGCAAGTGACAGTCAGCTTCTCCGGGGTCTGAGACCGTGGCATGTTTGACACTGTGATTATGCGGGAACCTGGGAGACCCTACGTTTTCTTTTGAAGAATCATTCAAGAGTATGCCTTACAACTGAAGAGGGAGGACGGCAAATATGACGAGGGAGTCGGATGACTTCGTAGTACCTGTGAAGGCGGGTAATGCCGCTGGAGGAAAGGAGGTCACATATGGTAGCGCGGCGTGATGAAACACCGACCGTACCCAGCAGCGAAGAATCGGTGGAAACAAAACTGCACCGCATAGCAGAGAAAGCCCGTAAAGATCCGTTATTCAAGTTTTGCAGTTTATTTCACTTGATGAACGAGGAGCTATTTCGGGGATGCTTTAAGCGGCTCCGCAAAGATGCCGCCGCAGGCATTGACGAAGAGACCAAGGAAACGTATGCCGCCAATCTGGACGCCAATCTATCTGACTTGATAGACCGGCTTCACCGGATGACATACATTCCGCAAGCTGTCCGGCGTACATACATACCGAAGCCTGGCAGCACCAAACAACGTCCTTTGGGGATACC
>CAYQMO010000088.1:0-10609 GCA_964418315.1 uncultured Geobacter sp.
TTTAAAAGAGCCGAAATACTAACATAGTACGCAATGCCTGTATATTTTTTTCCATTTTTAAGGATGCAACACTTTATAAATCCCGTTAAACGTTCTAAAGCAGCTTGACAACTAACTGATACATACGCATAAATACGGCGACAGCATGATCGCTTTAAAAGACACTCACCAATTCAAATTACTGCTTAGGTGCCTCTAAATGCCACGACATTGTTTCCACTTTTGCCTGCTGATAACGCTCGTGTGCGGAAATTTGCAAAGCGCACAAGCTGTGCAGTGGCAATCATTGAAAGGAACTGAGCGATATAAAGTTGCTTATGACGAGCATTCCATCCGCATGAATCATCAGGGACGTTTTGAAGTATGGCTTCGGTTTTTACCAAGGAAAAAAACGATGCGAGTTTCGGCAGCAGCGAAGTACAAAGACAAACGCTATCAATCTCACCTCGAATTGCATGAAATTGACTGCAGCGAGCAGACCGCGCGGATGGGCTTGACTTATGTTTTAGGAAAATCAAGAGTCCGCCTAAAACAGCTTCATTTCACCTCACCACTTGCACCGATTCTCCCAGGGTCACTTCTAGAAGATGCTGCCCAGCGCATCTGCCCAGTTATGGATGAAGAGAGTGAAAGCGAAGTACAGGGTGACCCGAAGCCGGTGACACCAGAGACTCCTCCGCCCAGCAGCGATCAACTGCAGCAGATAGAGCGTTTAATAATAATTGCAGCTTCAAAAGAGGCAACCGTTGAAACCTGGAAGGAGCTTGGAAACCTCTTTTTTGACACCAACCAACCTGAACTGGCGATCAAAGCATATGACAAGGCTCTCGCATTGCGACCCGATGACATCGATATCCTGATTGATCAGGGTGCCATGTACCGACAGACCGGTAATTTTATTAAAGCACTGGCAAACTTTGAGCGAGCGAGCTCCGCAGACTCGCAAAATCTTGAAAGCCTCTATAACAGCGCCCACATCTATGCTTTTGACCTGAACGACATCCCCAAAGCACTTGTTATCTGGAAGCGGTATCTTGCACTGGAGTCTAAAAGTGAGGCTGCGCAACAGGTGCAGTCGTTTATAGACCTGTATGGGAAGCATAAGAAATGATTTTGATAAAATTGGTTCAGTTTTTTACTAAAGTGTGGTACTCGTCTTCCCTAATAGTCATCGATTAATTTTTGCGCCCGTAGCTCAGTTGGATAGAGCACCAGGCTTCGAACCTGGGTGTCGGCCGTTCGAATCGGTCCGGGCGTACCAATAAAAACAGTGACTTACGATCAATATCGTAGGTCGTTGCTCCATTTTACCCTCCAGTGACATTTATTCTATCACTCGCTTTTATACAGTTCAAAGCTCCTACGGCTTAATATATGCGTTCAGTCTTCCAAGTCAATTTCGATGCAGAAGCAGATCCTTCGTACCTCAGCATGACAAAATTTCAGGATGACAAAATTTGCTGCCCATACTGTGTTATGTCAACGGAATGGTGACATCACCCGATCTCGTAATTTCCCTTGATTTAGCACGGTTCCTTGTGCTATAAGACTCCGCTATTTAATTCACACGCCTCGGTAGATCCGGTGGTGTCCCTAAAGGCAGTCAGATGTTTGGGATTCGGCGGGGCGGACGAAAAAACCAAAGGAGAAACAGGCATGTCAAGTATCAGTATGAAGGAACTGTTGGAAGCTGGCGTCCACTTCGGTCACCAGACAAAACGCTGGAACCCCAAGATGAAACCATACATTTTCGGGGCACGCAACGGCATCTACATCATCGATCTGCAGAAAACCGTGCGCTACTTCAAAACCGCATACAGCTTTGTCAAGGAATCCGCTCAGGATGGCTGCACTGTTCTGTTTGTCGGCACCAAAAAACAGGCTCAGGATTCTGTCGCCGATGAGGCTGTTCGCTGTGGTATGCACTATGTCAACCAGCGCTGGCTGGGCGGCATGTTGACTAACTTTACCACTGTCAAACAGAGTATCGACCGTCTCAAGAAAATTGATGCCATGTTCGAAGATGGCACCATCGATGCCTACACAAAAAAGGAAGCTCTGCAGTTTACCCGCGATCGCGAAAAACTTCAAAAGACCCTGGGTGGCATCAAAACAATGACCAAACTTCCCGGCGTTATGTTTGTAATTGATCCAAAAAATGAAGAGATCGCCGTCCAGGAAGCCAACAAACTCGGTATTCCTGTTGTAGCCGTTGTTGACACGAATTGTGACCCTGACCCGATCGATTACGTCATTCCAGGCAACGATGACGCTATTCGCGCTATTCGTCTCCTTTCTGCAAAAATGGCCGATGCAATCATCGAAGGTGTTCAGGCACGCAGATATGCCTTGCAGAAGGACAACGAAGTAGCTGAAGAGTACGCACCGGAAGAGATTACTGCTCAAGAAGCCACTGCTGAAGCGGTCGCTGAATAATTCCAATTTCAAACAATTCCTGATACCCAGGACAGAGGAGGTTTAGTAATGGCTGTAACAGCGGCACAGATATCAGAATTAAGAAAATCAACCGGCGCAGGAATGCTGGATTGTAAAAAGGCTCTTGAACAGACAGAAGGCAATTTTGAGCAGGCTGTAGACTTTCTGCGCACAAAGGGGCTTGCTGCCGCTTCCAAAAAAGCGGGGCGTGTCGCCACGGAAGGGATGGTTGCCGCTGCGGTAACAGCAGAAGGCGATAAAGGGGTGTTGCTCGAAATCAACAGTGAAACGGATTTCGTAGCAAAAAACGAGATTTTCCAGAGTTTTGTAAAAGACATTGCCAACCACATACTGCAGACAAACCCTGCATCGGTTGAGGAGCTTTTTGCTCAATCCTACTGCGGCGACAGCAGCAAAACCATCCAAACCTTGTTAAATGAAGCCATTGCCGTTATCGGCGAAAATATGCAGATCCGTCGCTTCAGCAGCTTTGCGGTTCCGGGTGCCGGTGCAATCGGATCATATATTCACGCTGGCGGGAAAATAGGGGTTCTTGTTGAAGCGATATGCGACAAAGCCGCTGCAGCCAAAGATCCTGTTTTTGCCACTTTTGTCAAAGATGTTGCGATGCATTCGGCTGCTGCCTCGCCACGATATGTTCAGCGAAGCGAAGTCGATGCGGATGTGCTTGAACGCGAGAAGGACATTTACCGCGCCAAGGCACGTGAGACTGGCAAACCTGAGAACATTATCGAAAAGATTATTGATGGCCAGGTCAACAAATTCTATGCAGAGATTTGTCTGCTTGAACAGCAGTTTGTGAAAGATACCGACAAAAGTATCATGCAATTGGCTGCCGAGACCGGTAAAGCACTCGGTACGACTATAACCATCACCCGTTTCACCAAATATGTGCTCGGAGAAGGGCTGGAAAAAAAAGAATCCGATTTTGCTGCCGAGGTGGCGGCTGCAGCCGGTCTTTAATCATTTTATCGAAGCCGGCCTGAAATGGCCGGCTTTTTTGTTATTAATTTTCGGAGGCGAAGTATGAGCAGGAAATCCTACACCAGGGTACTTTTGAAACTTTCCGGTGAGTCACTGGCTGGAGCTCAAGGCTACGGCATCGATGCGCAGACACTTAACAGCATTGCCGCCGAGATCAAAGAAGTTGTCGACAGCGGTGTGCAACTGTCACTCGTCATAGGTGGCGGCAATATTTTCCGAGGTCTGGCTGCCTCATCGAAAGGAATGGATCGGACAAGCGCAGACCACATGGGGATGTTAGCCACGGTAATCAACTCTCTTGCCATGCAGGATGCGCTTGAAAAACAGGGCGTTTCGACACGCGTCCAGTCTGCTATCGCGATGCAGGAGGTAGCTGAACCATATATACGGCGCCGTGCCATGCGCCACCTTGAAAAAGGAAGGGTTGTTATTTTTGGCGGTGGAACCGGAAACCCGTACTTTACTACCGACACCGCCGCCAGCCTGCGGGCTATGGAAATAAACGCCCAGGTCATACTCAAAGGGACTAAAGTTGACGGAATCTATACTTCCGACCCCAAAAAAAATCCGGATGCTGTCAAGATCTCAAAACTGTCTTACATTGATGTCCTGAAAAAAGGATTGCAGGTTATGGACGCCACTGCTATATCGCTTTGCATGGATAATAACCTGCCGATTATTGTTTTTGATCTGACAACGCAGGGTAATATCAAAAAAGTTATCTGTGGTGAAGAGATCGGCACCATCGTACAAGGAGAGTAGCCATGCCAAAAAAAGTGCTTGACGACATGAAGATCCACATGGAAAAAACTCTGGGTGTTATGAAAAATGATTTTCAGAAGATCCGTACAGGGAGGGCGACCACCGGCATATTGGACTCCATAACTGTCGAATATTACGGCAACACCTCTTCACTTAACCAGGTGGCGACCCTTGCGGTTCCCGAAGCGCGTACTATTACCATCACCCCCTGGGAGACCAAGGTAATTCCTATTATCGAGAAGGCGATCATGAACGCCAATATCGGTCTGACCCCGTCGAACGACGGCAAGACGATTCGCCTGAATCTTCCCCCTTTGACTGAAGAGCGGCGTAAGGAGATCGTAAAGAGTCTGAAAAAGAAAGCTGAAGAAGACAAGATCGCTATCAGAAACATACGCAGGGATGCAATCGACAAAATGAAAAAACTGGAAAAAGATAAAGCCATTACCGAAGACGAACTAAAAAAATACGAAAAAGATATTCAGGAAGTTACAAAAAGTTTTGAGTCGAAGATGGACGAGGCTGTTGCCCATAAAGAGAAAGAGGTACTGGAAGTCTGATGATCCCGCTTGATCCGCATAAACTTCCGGTTCATCTTGCCGTGATTATGGATGGCAACGGTCGTTGGGCTCAGCAGCGCATGCTCAAGCGGATTATCGGACATCAGCGCGGCGCAGAAACGGTCAAGATGGTTGTTGAGCAGGCTTCACTCCTTGGTATCAAATACCTGACCCTTTTTGCCTTTTCTTCTGAAAACTGGTCACGACCAGCTTTGGAAGTACGGGCACTCATGACCCTCCTCAAAAAATATATGCGTCAGGAAACAGAGCGGATGATGCGCAAGAATATCCGCTACAATGTTATCGGCAATCGCAGTGAACTACCGGATGATGTCAATGAGACTCTTGACACCGCCATTCAAAGGACCTCAAAAAACAGCGGCATGGTTCTGACACTCGCTCTCTCGTACGGCGGCAGGCAGGAGTTATGCCGCGCTGCTGCTCGACTTGCTCAGGATGCTGTCGATGGCAGGCTCTCCCCAGCCGACGTCACCACTCAACTATTTGGCAGCTATCTGGATACCGATAACCTGCCTGACCCCGATTTTCTGATCCGTACCAGCGGCGAAATGCGTATCAGTAACTTTCTACTCTGGCAACTCGCTTACACTGAACTTTACTTCACCGAAACAAACTGGCCGGATTTCACCATTAACGAGCTGCACAAGGCACTTGCCGACTTTCAATCACGTGAGCGGCGTTTTGGCATGACCGGCGACCAGATAACAGGGAGGGAACACCCATCAAACGCCTGATTTCAGCGGGCATTCTGCTGCCAATTGTCATCCTGATTGTTTTGAAGGGTGGTACAATCCTGCTCGCTTGTTTTTTGGCTCTGCTTTCAGCCATCGCTATGACAGAATTCTATGCCATGGCTCTACCTGAACGAAAAATGGAACAGTGGCAGGCCGCTTTAGCCGGTACGGCATTGATTTTCGCACCTTTTGCAGGTAGAGAACGGGTCATCCTTTCAGTAATCGGCGTCCTCTTTATCATCTTTTCACTTTTGTTCCTGTTTAGAATCCGCACTGTTGAAACGGCGGCTCAAGAAGTAGCGTTTGCACTGCTGGCGTTTATCTATATTCCGTTTCTGCTGATGCATCTCGTTCTGCTCCGTCAGACCCCCTTCGGCGTACAGTGGCTGTGTGTTATCATGCTGATCGTCATGACTAACGACTCAGCCGCCTATTACATCGGCAGCACTTTTGGCAAACGCCGCCTGTATCCGCTTGTAAGCCCGAAAAAGAGCGTTGAAGGGGCAATAGGCGGGCTGTTAGGCAGTCTTGGCGGTACCATGATTGCGAAGTTTACTTTTTTCCCCCAATTGACATTCACTGACGCTATCATTACAGCGCTTATCATTGGCATGGTCGGGCAGGTCGGTGATCTGTTTGAATCTTTGCTGAAGCGCAGTTTTGGCGTCAAGGATTCCGGCATACTCATTCCGGGACATGGCGGGGTGCTTGATCGTATGGACAGCATCTTGTTTGCCGCCCCGGTTACCTATTATTACGCACTCTTCTTTTTTAAAGGCTGACCGATGAAAAACATCACTATTCTCGGTTCGACCGGCTCGATAGGCGTTAGTACACTGGAAATTGTCGCGACACATCCGGATCGATTTCGGGTTGTCGCTATGACAGCCGGAAAAAATTTGGAACTCTTTATACGGCAGATCAAACAATTTGCTCCGCGAATTGCGGTTGTTGCCTCTCACTCTGATGTTCCTCGCCTGAAAGAGTTATGCAGCAATCTGGATGTTACCGTTCTGGCTGGAGTGGAGGGTTTAATTGCAGCGGCAACTGCTGATGAAACTGAAATGGTGGTGGCCGCAATTGTCGGCGCTGTCGGTCTGGTGCCAACGGCAGCCGCCATCCGTGCAGGCAAAGACATAGCCCTTGCCAACAAGGAAATCCTGGTTACTGCCGGACATCTTTTCATGGATCTGGTGGCAGAGTTCGGGGTTCGGCTTTTTCCGGTTGACAGCGAGCATAGTGCAATTTTCCAGTCGATAGAAGGTCACCGCAGTGAAGATATCAGTAAAATAATCCTGACCGCATCAGGCGGCCCTTTTCTGAACACTCCCACCACGCAGTTAGCAGAAGTGAGCGTGCGGGACGCGCTCAACCATCCGAACTGGAACATGGGCAAAAAGATTACCATCGACTCCGCAACCATGATGAACAAAGGGCTGGAAGTGATTGAGGCCCGTTGGCTTTTTAACACGAGCGTCGATAAAATACAGGTCAACATTCATCCGCAGAGCATTATCCACTCAATGGTTGAATATATTGACGGCTGCGTTATCGCTCAACTTGGGACTCCTGATATGAAAGCCCCCATAGCATACGCTCTCGCCTATCCTGAAAGAATTGTGACAGGAGTCAAATCACTTGATTTGACTGCCCTTTCAGGGCTCACTTTCTATAACCCCGACACAGCTAAATTCCCATGTTTAGAGCTTGCCTATCGCGCGGTTACTTCTGGAGAGAGTATGTCGGCTGTCATGAATGCCGCAAATGAAATCGCTGTCTCAGAATTTCTTGCAGGCCATATAGGTTTCACCCAGATTGCCGTAACCATCGAACGGACGATGGCTGCCCACACGGCACATAATCTGCTGTCGATTGACGAAGTATTAAAGGCAGATCTCTGGGGCAGAGAGTGTGCCCGTGAAATTTGCAGGGAGATAGGACACTGATATGATTGTACTTGGTAAATTATTCTATTTTATTTTAGCCCTCGGGCCTCTAATTTTTGTACACGAACTGGGGCATTTTCTGCTGGCTAAATTTTTTGGCGTACGGGTAGAAAAATTCTCCCTCGGGTTTGGCCCGAAGCTGTTAGGCAAAAAAATCGGCGATACCGAGTATCTGCTTTCTGCTTTCCCGCTTGGTGGCTACGTCAAAATGTTCGGCGAGGGTGGCTACATTGAAGGTGGAGCAGTTCATACCTCTGACGGGGTAGACAATATACCGGCTGAAAAACTGCCCCTGGAAACGCTCCGTGAATTGACTGATGACGAAAAAAGCGTCTCATTTGCTCACAAACCGGTGCTGGCCCGTATTGCCATAGTTATTGCCGGGCCGGCGTTTAACATGCTCTTTGCCTGGCTCATCTTCATCGTACTCTCCATGGTTGGCGTGCCTACCGTGACGACTAAAATCGGCGAGGCACTTAAGGACAAACCGGCCGCCAAAGCGGGAATACAAAAAGGTGATGTTATCACCGCCATTAACAGCATGCCTGTTCACCGTTGGGATCAGATCGCCGAAGGCGTGGCCGCCAGCAAAGGGCAGCCGCTAGCTTTATCGGTGAAACGAGGTGATCAGGTACTCTCTTTTACCATTACTCCCGAACCGCGCGTTTCAAAGAATCTGTTCGGCGAAAAAGTAGACGGTTTTGCCGTCGGCGTGGCGTCGGCGGGAGAAGTGATCACTGAATATTTCGGTCCCGTGGAGGCGGTGGTAAAAGGTACAGAACAGACATGGAAAGTCATTGAGCTTACCTTCATGTCTCTCGTCAAGATGGCGCAACGTGTCGTGCCGATGGATAGTGTCGGAGGTCCGATCATGATCGCGGATATGGCGGGGAAAATGGCTGAATCAGGCGGCACCAGCTTTCTGGCTTTTATTGCGCTGATTTCTATCAACCTGGGTATACTAAATCTTCTGCCGATACCGGTGCTGGATGGCGGACATCTGTTGTTCTTTTTCGCGGAACTTGTCTTCCGCCGTCCGATACCTCAGAAGGTTCGTGAATATGCCCAGCAGATCGGGATGGCGCTGTTGCTGGGTCTTATGGTGCTGGCTTTCTACAACGATATTGTCAGGTACTTCGTCACCAGTACTGGGTAACAATGAAGATTATTGCCATCGATACGTCAACATCTTTTGCCACTATTGCTGTTGCTGTTGATGAGCAGGTCGTTGCCGAGTCTCTGCTGAACACCGACCGCACCCTGTCTGCGCGCCTTGTGGCTGAAATTGAGCGACTTCTGACAACGGCTGGTCTGTCATTTCAAGATATTGACATTTTCGCTGCCTCCATAGGTCCCGGCTCTTTCACCGGAGTACGTGGCGGCATAGCAGCAATTCAGGGTCTGGCAGTAGCAACCGGCAAGTCATGTGCGGGGTATTCTTCCCTGGCACTGCTGGCGATGAATTTTTCACTTTCTACCAATCTGGTATGTCCGCTGCTTGATGCCAGAAAGAGCGAAGTGTACGCCGCACTCTTTGATTGTTCCTCTGTTATCCCTGCTCCACTTATCGCCGAGGCTGTCCTTTCACCTGTCGAAATTCTCGAACGTATTGCTTCTGTCGCCACCGGACCGGTTATCTTCGTCGGTGACGGGGCTGTGCGCTATCACGATCTTATCGCAGAACTACTGGGCGATCAGGCCGTTTTTGCCCCCTACCCACTCAACTCGCCGCGTGCCGCCAACGGCACATTATTGGCCTTGCGCTCTTGCCGGTGTGGTACTCTTATGGAACCTTCGCGCCTGCTGCCGCTCTACCTGCGCGCCTCAGACGCTGAACTTAACTGGAATAAGAACATGATTAGTGCGCTTGCTGCATAATCGTCAACCTGTAGCTGACAACCATGAACAGTCTGCCAACCCGGAGTTGCGTGGAAAACCGATTGCCTTAGTCGGATACCACGGCAGGTGTCAGGTAGGCTCGATGCTCCCGGTTTCATTTACTCCCTGAAATTTGTAAACTGCATCTCGACATTCATATCTTTTCCCTTCAGCAACTGGATCGCTTCCTGGAGATCATCCCTGTTTTTGCCGGTCACCCGCACCTGATCATCCTGAATCTGAGCCTGAACCTTCAGCTTGCTCTCTTTGATGGCAGTGGTGATATCTTTGGCCTTCTCCTTTGATATTCCCTGCTGGACGGTGATGATCTGGCGCACCATGCCGCCTGACGCAGGTTCTACCTTACCGTACTGAAGTGCCTTGATGGAGATGTTGCGCTTCATGAACTTGGATTGCAGCACGTCGACAACCGCTTTCAGCTTGTAGTCGTCGTCCGCCAAAATCTTGACGGAATCTTTTTCCGGGGTGATCTGGCATTTTGAGCCTTTGAAGTCGTAGCGCTGCCCGATCTCTTTAATCGCCTGATTCACGGCATTATCGACCTCCTGCATATCAACTTTTGATACAATGTCAAATGACGGCATAATAAACCCTCCAGATGTTACTGTTTTATGACCTCAACCCCTTCCGGGATCTTGAAGTTGAATTTTCCGTCACCAAGCCCCTTGTTGACCCGCGTACGGCTGTAGTCGATTCTCGTTTTGTTTCCTCCGACGTCATGAACGACCGATGACACAATCGGGAAAACGTCTTTGACCTCTCCGGTTATCTGTAGTTGTTCTACAGCCTTGGCAGATACGGTCAACTGGAGTTTTGCTAGAGCCGGACTTGTTTTTTTGGGTGCCAGTTCAAGCTGATAGTTGCCGTTTTTGTCACGTGGCTCAGAGGCGAAGCTAACGTCAAAGTCGCGTGACACGTGACCGAGTCCGGTAAGATAGGTCAGCGCGATGGAGTTGCCACCTGAAAACATAGCGGTCACGTTGTTGACCACCACCTGCTTATTTTCCGGAGTGTAGAACCAGACATCTTTGCCGTTAGAGATAATCTGCTGTTTCGGCTTTGCATAATTGAAACGGAACATGGCTGCCGCCGCTGCGGGGCGTTTCAACAATACCTCGCCACTCCCAGTTTGCTCCCTGTTCACGGCAGATATGGTGGTTTTTTGAGAAAAGTCAGCCTGGACATCCTGTAGCCCTGCATAGCCTTTCTCAAGAGCTGAGACAACATCTTTGAGTGAAGCTGGAGT
>CAYQMO010000088.1:10709-14646 GCA_964418315.1 uncultured Geobacter sp.
GACGGATTGGCTTTTCCTTTACTTGCCTTCATAACCTGTCCGACAAAAAAACCGAAGACCTTCTCCTTGCCGCCGCGATACTCGTCAACCTGTCCGGCGTTGGCAGCCAAAATTTCATCAATGATAGTTTCGATAGCGCCGCTGTCAGATACCTGGATCAGACCCTGCTCTTCAACAATGCTCTTCGGCGCCTTGCCGCTGCGCCACATCTCATCAAAAACGGTTTTGGCAATCTTACCCGAAATGGTGCCGTCATCGACCAGCTTCAAGAGGTCAGCCAGTTGCTCCGGCGTGATCGGACATGCTTCGATGGCAGTGCCGCTATCGTTAAGTGCCCTGGTGATTTCACCCATGATCCAGTTGCCGACCGTTTTGGCGTTGCCATGGGCGGCAAAGCCGGCTTCAAAATAGTCAGCCAGAGTTCTGTTTGCGGTCAGAACCTCCGCGTCGTAGAAAGGGAGTCCCAGCTCATCCATAAAACGCTGCCTGCGTTGCTCCGGTAGTTCCGGCAGTTCGAGTCTCAAACGGTCCACCGATTCTCGGCTGATAACCAGCGGCACCAGATCCGGATCAGGGAAATAGCGATAATCGTGGGCCTCTTCTTTACTGCGCATTGAGCGGGTTTTTCCGCTATTAGGATCGAACAGCCGCGTCTCCTGTACTATCGTGCCGCCATCTTCAATCCGGTCGATCTGCCTCTGAATTTCATATTCAATGGCCTGTTTGACAAACTTGAACGAGTTGACGTTCTTGATTTCGGCTCTGGTACCCAGGGTGTCTGATCCGACCGGCATGACAGAAACATTGGCATCACAGCGAAAACTCCCCTCTTCCATGTTGCCGTCACAGATTCCAAGCCAGGTTACAATCTGATGGAGCTGTTTCAGATAGACCACCGCTTCTTCGGACGAGCGGAGATCCGGCTCGGAGACAACCTCAAGGAGTGGCGTGCAGGCCCGGTTCAGGTCAACACCGGAACCATCACCCGGTCCGGAGAGTTCACCATGCACAAGTTTGCCAGCATCCTCTTCCATATGGATGCGGGTGATACCGATCCGCTTAGACTCCCCACCGTCAATCGCAATATCCAGCCAGCCGCGCTGACAGATCGGATCTTCAAACTGGCTGATCTGGTAACCTTTAGGAAGATCGGGATAAAAATAGTTCTTCCGGGCAAAGATGCTGCGCGGCGTGATGGAGCAGTTAGTAGAAAGCCCGGCCTTGATGGCGAATTCTACTACTTTTTTATTCAGCACCGGCAGAGCCCCCGGCAGTCCGAGGCAGACCGGACAAGTCTGAGTGTTGGGTTCCGAGCCGAATTTTGTCGAGCAGCCACAGAATATTTTGCTGTCGGTCAGGAGTTGAACGTGAACTTCAAGGCCGATGACGGGTTGGTATTTCATGAAATCGCTCCGGATGTTAAATCGTTGCTTTTCTGGTATGCCACTCAGTGGCCTGCTCAAACGCGAATCCTGCCCTCAGAATGGTCTCTTCGTCGAACGGTTTGCCGATCAACTGCAAGCCTATCGGGAGACCGGCTACCGAAAAACCGGCCGGTATCGACATTGCGCAGGTTCCGGCAAGGTTGACCGGAATGGTAAAAATGTCCGACAGATACATCTGCAGCGGATCGTTGATCTTTTCGCCAATTTTAAACGCCGGTGTCGGCGCGACCGGGGTCAGCATGACATCGACATTGGCAAATGCCGAGATGAAGTCATTCATTATCAGTGTGCGCACTTTCTGGGCCTTTACGTAGTAGGCGTCATAATAGCCCGACGACAGCGCATAAGTGCCGAGCATGATGCGGCGTTTGACTTCACTGCCGAATCCTTCACTGCGGCTCTTCGTGTACATCTCCAACAGCCCGTCCGCCTCGGCGCGATGCCCGAAACGAACGCCGTCATAGCGTGCCAGGTTGGAGCTGGCTTCTGCGGTGGCGATAAGATAATAGGTTGCCACTGCGTAGTCGGTGTGCGGCAGGGAAATATCGACAAATTCTGCGCCGAGGCGCCGGTAGGTGTCAATGGCGTCATTCATTGCTTTTTGCACATCAGGATCCAGGCCGTCGATAAAATACTCTTTCGGCAGGCCAATCCTCAGCCCCTTTACTCCCTGTGACAGCGAGGCGGAATAATCCGGCACAGGCGTGTCGACGCTGGTGGAATCTTTAGGGTCGTGTCCCGCAATGGCCCCGAGCATGGCCGCGCAGTCTGCGACATCGCGAGTCAAGGGGCCGACCTGATCCAATGAAGAGGCATAGGCGATAACTCCGTAGCGGGAAACGCGGCCGTATGTCGGTTTCAGTCCGACACAACCGCAGTGCGAGGCCGGTTGTCGGATCGAACCGCCGGTGTCAGTGCCGAGTGTTGCAAGCGCCTGACGAGCCGCAACCGCAGCAGCCGAACCTCCGGATGATCCACCCGGAATACAGGTTGTATCCCACGGATTGCGGGTGATGCCGTAAGCGCTGGATTCATTTGAAGAGCCCATGGCGAACTCATCCTGATTGAGTTTGCCGAGTAGTACCGCTCCCTGGTTACGCAGTTTTTCCCAGGAGGTGGCGCTGTAGGGTGGGATGAAGGTGTGCAGAATCCGCGAACCGCAGGTCGAACGAACACCTTCCGTCAGGAAAATATCCTTGATTGCCAGCGGAATGCCGGTCAACAGGGCGCATTTACCTTGCGCAATCAGGTGGTCAGCCGCTTTTGCGGCAACCAGCGCCCGTTCAGCGGTTACAGAAATAAAAGAGCCTATGTGAGGTTCAACCGCTTCTATTCGCTCCAGCATCGCTGTAGTGGCCTCAAGAGAAGAAATCTGTTTCCCTTTCAGCACGGTGTGCAGCTCATGAATGGTCATGTCAAAAATACTCATGTTTATATCCCCTGAATCTATTCAATGACTTTTGGCACGGCGAAAAAGGAGCCTGAACGGTCGGGCGCATTTGCTAACGCCTTCTCGATGCCGATGGATGAGAATGCAACATCCTCGCGGAACGAATTTTCCATCGGTACGGCGTGAGATGTCGGTGTAATCCCTTCAGTATCAAGCCCTTTCAGCTTTTCCACATACCCTAGAACTGCACCCATCTGGTCGGCAAACAGCTCTTTTTCTGCAAGAGTTAGTTCAAGGCGCGCCAGGCGAGCCACATATTCGACCTCTGTTACCGTCATTCTCATAGCGTTTGCTCCAAAAAAATGATAATTGCCGCGCTATTATCACATAAGCGGCTTAAATTGCTGATTACAAAAGTATTTTAGACACATCTGGTTATATAAATGTGTCCCTGGTACACAATTTAGTACACAGGAGCTAAAAAATGCCGAATTATCTGTTACTTACACCTTGTGGATTCTATCTCCGACTCCGTGTGCCGGCTGATCTACAAGTTACTCTTGGAAAACGCGAAATCAAGAAGCCATTACATACTTATGATAAAAAAACTGCTTCCCGTTTAGCTAATCATCTCGTATATAACATAGAACAACAATTTAATACACTACGGGAACCGCGTATGGCAAACAATTCACCGTCTCCTAATTTTAATTGGATGATCGTAAAACGGAGATCTGGTTCTGAGATTGATATATCCGTCAATGAGCTTAGCGTGATGAGTGACGCTCTTGTCAGATTGCTATTAGACGGTGATGCGGTTCAAGCTCGTGTAGTAGAGGCTAGTCCAGCTTTAATGCCCGCTAGTTCAGAGATCGTCAATACTCTTTCATCGCCTGAACCCGTTTCTCCACCTTCGACTAAGAAACCGATTCTAACTCTCAAAAAAGCGGTCGAAAAATTCACGAAAGAAAAATCTCGAAGCTGGGCACCTGGAACTGTCAGCGGCTGGGGTTCCTTTACTAATCTGCTTCTTGAATACTTTGGCGACGTTCCGATGTCAAGTATAACTCGTGATGCGGCGAATGAATTTATTGATGTTTTA
>CAYQMO010000089.1:0-14598 GCA_964418315.1 uncultured Geobacter sp.
ACACTGAATCTACCCCATCCCCACCCCAACCCTCCCCTTGAAGGGGAGGGAGCTTAATTCATATTGAGAAAAGGAGGCGGCATTGAATCCTACAACTGAGGAAAATATCCATACAGCCTGCACTATTTTTGGCAAAACAGCCGCCGGTTTGGGTGTCGGCGTAGTTACAGGGATAAGCCTGGTAGTCGCAGCGGCGGCAGCCGAGGTTGCCATTCCGGCTCTGCTGGTATTAAAGGCGTTTGGCTTGACGGGATGCGCGATCGGCTTTTTAAAAGGGATAAAGAAAGATTAAGGCCATACCAGCTTCGTAGAAAAATAAAGGCTGGCCGACATGCACAAAAAACTGATATTTTTTTCCACGGTTATAACCCTCTTTTTTGCCGTTCTGTTCCTTGATCAGAACGGTACTCCTGTTCCTGTCAAAATTATTCTTGGTGATCCGCGCCCGATTGGGCTAAGTTCCATAATTGTAGGCAGTATGCTGGTCGGAGTGCTCGCAACCTTAGCCGTACTCTGGCTCTATAAAACGGTGCGGAAAGCGAGGAAGAGCCGACAGCTTGTTGAAAAAATCGTTGAGAAAAGCATAGAGTAGAAGTGCTCCCGGTTTCGTAACAGATGCTTTATATATTGCAAAGGAGACAAAATTATGGCATTTGACGTTAGATATAATCTCAAGCACATTGGCGACATCTTTGTTGATGTAGTACAAAAGACAGCCGGCACTGCAACTCAGTGCTCAAAACGACTTTTTTTAGCGTATGACATCAGATCGCTTCACTGCAAAAGGGATCAACTCTCCCGGAGTTTTGGCGAACGGGTTGAGGCGTTGATGAAAGAGGGGGAGAGCGATTTTACTAAAGATGCCAAACTGGCGGAAATTATTGTCAAGCTTAACGTCATTGAAAAAGATATTGCCGGCTTTGAAGAGGTAAGAAACAATCTGGTATTTCCGTTCAGTGTAAAACAAAAACATTGTGGCTGTAACTGTGACAGCGCTACCAATTTTAAGGAAAAAGGAGTAACGACATGAGCAAAATTCTGGTAGGAGTTTTTTCGGGTATTTTTATTGGCGCAGTTATCTATGAATTGATCAACAGGACCAACCCTGAATTGATCAAGAAAGTCGAAGAGTTTGCATCTCACAAGATCGATGAGGTCTGCGGCGTTCATCCGGATACGGTAGCAAGCAAGGCACATGAAGCAGCTTAGATTTCTTGCAAATCCGCTCTTCCTGCTGGCTTTGATCGGCTCTTTTGTCTACATCTACTTTTTTTATCTTGCCGACGGACCGGCTCGGAGAAGAGAAGCCGCAGAAGTTGAGCCAGCCGAGCTTGCCCAACGGGTTGCACCTCCCGCTAATCCCAATGCTACGACGCCTGTTGCAGGGATTATCATGAAAGAGGAGAACCCGTTTAATATGGGGAGAAATCCGGGGCAGATGAATGCTCTAACCGGCGATCAGTTTTTCAAACAGCAGAACCGCCAGAATCCTCTGGCTATGCCTGAGGAGAACCCGTTTTTGATGGGCGAGAGAAATCCTCGTCTCAGTCGCCAGGTTGATCCGAATGTCCAGCAGAACGTTCAGGTGGCTCAGTTCCAGAATCCGTACGGGTTCAGCAACCAGTATGTTGTGCCGGTAGCTGGCGGCGCATTGGGGAAGACCTGGATAGAAGCGCACTGGATCGGCCTTGAAGCCGGTCCGCTGGCGCCTGCGGTGGCAAAAGCCAACAATATCCCCTCCAACGTATCTGGTGTTTTTGTTGATGAAGTAACGCTTATCGCCGCCGATTCAGGTCTGCTTGCCGGTGATGTGATTACTGCAGTCAACGGAATTCAGGTTACTGACCTTAAATCATTTAAGAATGCCACAAAGCAGGTTGCCTTGGCGAACCAGGCACAATTGACGATCTTCAGGCGCGGCGCTACCAGAAACATCGCCATCAACAGTCCGGATGAACTGGGGTTTGCCCAGATTGAGGGGGCGCCGATGATCCTCGCCACCGACAGGGCTCCGCATGGCAATTACGGCCCCTGTGATTCATGTCACGCGATAGCGCCCGCTGGAATCAATCTCAACCAGATGGCTAAAGACCTGGGCGATGTTCTCACCAAAACTGCGCCAAACATTAAAAAAGGAACCCCCGCGCCGCACGGCAACAGGGGTGCATGCTCTAAATGTCACGTGCTTCTCTGAGTAACAGCAACAGTTGCGGAAGCGACTTTCAGGAATGTCGGAGATGCGAGAAAAAAGCGGGATGGGTTGCAGTCTATGCAAACCTGTCCCTGGCTGTTTTTAAAGCAATAATAGGTTATCTTAGCGGCAGTAAGGCTATTCTGGGGGATGCCCTTTTCTCCTTTAAAGATTTTATCGCTGCTCTGGTCGTAGTTATCGGGATAAAGATTTCCGGTAAACCTGCAGATGAGCAGCATCCGTACGGGCACGGAAAAGTCGAGTATATCGCGCTGTTTCTGATAAGCGTCGGTCTGATCATCGCCACCATTTTCCTGTTCGTAACTTCGGTACAGGGTATCTGGAGTTCTTACTACGGCATGGATAGAGCCCCGAAAATGATCGCTTTCTGGGCGGCTCTCATTTCTGTCGTGGCAAATTATAAGCTGGCGCAATATCTGCTCTGCGTCGGGGAGAAGCTAAATAGTCCCTCGATGCTCGCAAATGCCCGCCATAACCATTCCGACGCCATATCTTCAATAATGGTTGCCGGAGCAGTACTGGGAGCGCGTTACCTGGGACTTGTGTTTCTGGATTCTCTTGTCGCCCTCATCGAATCTGTCTGCCTGCTGGTCATGAGCTTTGAAATGCTTAAAGATGCGCTTAAGGGGCTGTTTGACTCCGCACTCCCTTCTAAAACAGTGGAGCATATCGAATCGATCGCACAAGTAGTTCCCGGTGTCCGCAAAGTTGCCAAAGTTGTCGCACGTCACCTGGGTCAAGGGCTCTCGATCGATATGACAATCAAGATAGACCATTCACTGAGTCACCAGGAGGGGTATTTGATTGTACAGCATGTTAAGGAGAGCATTCAGGCGGCGTTTGGTAATCACACTGCGGTGCATGTCGTATTTGAACCTTATGTGCCATGACAGATAACGGCTGGCTTTCCAAAATTCTTATGGTTACCGGAAAATCACTCCCGGACATTCGGGCGGAAGTCCGGATGATGGAGCGTGACTACGATCTGGCGCACGGCGGCAAGCCGAAGCGCTATGTCTCCTACGGTGTCAGCAGCAAGCTGATAAAACGGGCTGCCATGAAAACAGCGGCCTTTGGCGGTTTGGCAAGTGTACCGGCAGCAATTCCGGGTGTCGGTCTGGTCGGTACGTTGTTGGCCGGGATTACCGCCGATCTTGCCTATCTGGTCAGAACACAGATCGAACTCTGCTATGCCATTTCAATCGCCTACGACGTGCAGATGGACGAAGAAGAGCTGATGGCGGTCTCTCTGGCTCTGCTCGGATTCTCCGGCAGCGCCGAGGCGGCAAAGGGGATAGCGGTGCGGACACTTCGTGGCGTTGTCGATGAGATGGGCGCTGCATATCTGCGCAAGGGGATTCCTGATTCGGCTCTGGATGTGTCGGCTAAACTGATACCGCGATTTGCCGGCAAAGCTTACCGGCTGATTCCATTTCTCGGTATTCCGATTTCCGCTTCATTAAATATCGCGTCAACCATGATGATAGGCAATCAGGCCAGAAAATACTTCAGCACATGGGAAGAGTCCTCCGAAAACCTGGATGAAACCGGATGCCAGCCCGAAACCGTTATGTAGTACTGCTTGCTGCAGTTGTCCTGGTTATTTATCTGTTTGCAAGGCATGCCAACAACATGTTTGTTGAAGAGCAGCATCTGGTTTTCACCGCTTCAGGACTGCTAGAGCTGGAAATGAAGCGGCGGGCTGATCATCTCGCTATGGCAAGGGCAGCCGTAAGAGATTACAATAAAATGGAGGAGAAGATCCAAATTCACCTGATCGAATTGAATGCGTTGCAAATTCCTCCTGGCAACAACGAAATTAGACTGGAAAAAACCAACCCGTTATTTGAGATCATAAGTGAGTTCGACACGCTCAAGCAGCGTTACCCGGATCTGAAAAGCAAGAATCCGTATATCGCTCTGATGGAGGCTATGCAAACTTCGGGATTTCGTGTTGTAAGTGCCAGACTGGCGTACAACAGAAAAGTAAGTGAATTCAACACGCTACTGAATGTGTTTCCGTACAAGCTGTTTGCCAAGCCGCTTGGATTTCACGCGCATCCCTTTCAGGAAGGGGCTGGCGAAAAGTTCTTGAGGAACGAAAAATAACTAAAATGACAAGGTGTTATGAAGTATCCTGAATGTACACGATGCGGTGAAACATCTCCACTCTGGAGCTTTTACGGCAACTCGATTGCGGCTATTTTCAAGGTCGTTGTCGGCACACTGACCGGCAGTAAAGGTCTTGTGGCTGATGGTGTCCATTCGGCAGCCGATGCCATGTCATCGCTTTTCATACTGGTAGCCCTTAAAATTGCCGATAAACCGCATGACGACAAGCACCCCTACGGCTACGGCAAAATCGAGTATATAAGCACCATCTGTGCCAGCGTCTTTCTATTCATCGGCGCCGGCTCAATCTTTGTGGATGCTTTGCACACTTTCAAGCAGGGAGTTCACGATGTTCCGGGGTATCCTGCGCTGCTCGCGACCGTGGTGTCACTCTGCTTCAGCTATTTGATGTATACCTCCAATCTCTGTGCGGGAACCCAGCTCTGCAGCCCCGCAATGATCGCCGATGCCAATGAGAGCAAGGCAGACAGCATCACCTCCGTCGCCGTTCTGCTTGGCCTGATCGGGGCGGAGCTTGGCTACCCGAACTCTGACACCATCGCTGCCGTCATTGTGTCGCTCTTCATTTTCAATATGAGCGTGGAGATGTTTCTACAAGGGATAAACGGTCTGATCGACGTATCCGCCGATCGGGATGTCATAGAAGAGATCGTCGCGGCATCTTTGAAAATAGATGGTGTTTCAGGGGTGCATTCGATCAAGAGCCGCAAAATGGGGCAGAAAAGCTGGGTTGATCTGGAAATAGCCGTTTCGAAAAAAATATCGGTACTGGAGGTGCATGGCATTACGGAAAAAGTTCGTGAAGCGATTATGAGTGGAGTAGCAGGAGTCAGCGGTATTTCGGTAGCAACCTATCCGGTTGATTAATATGCAAGAGAGGCTCTTAAAGTGATAAGCAGTGAGGGAATAAGCGATTTTTTTGGTATCGTCTGCCTGCTGCTGTTTGTATTTGCCAACGCCTACTATCCGGCGAGGTTGATTGCAAATCAGTTCAAGCCGTGGCCACGGGATGTCGCGATATTTTTTAAAAAATATCTTGACCTCCATATGAACATTAATATCGTAGCGTTTATTGCAATGACGATCCATGCGCATTTTTCCGATGAGCGCAATATATTCCTCTATGCAAGCCTTTTGGTAACCGTCTGGCTGACTCTCGCGGGAATGCTGATGCGCTCCAAGAGCTTCTCAAGCGACACAAAAAAACAGATGCGGCTCATTCATACCCAGCAGACGGTCTTTCTTGTCTGGCTGGTACTGCTCATTGTGGGGCACCTGATTGAATAAACATTTATCAGAGGAGTAACTAATGGGATTCATGGACAACAGCGACCTGCAGTTTTTTGTAAAAGCGTTTACGATAAATGCAAAAAGGCTGGTTAATAAATCAATCGATACATACAACAGCCTGTTACAGATTGACCCTGAGAGTACCAAAGAGATCCACAACGAACTTGGTGACGACCTGGAGAAAAAGGGGAACTATGACGGCGCCATAAAAGCATATAAGAAAATTCTCATGGCTGAACCGGATAATGCCGGTGTCCTTTTCAAACTCGGCAAGATATACACCCGCCTCGGGCAGAGCAGCGATGCGCTTGCAACATTGCGCAAAGTTACCCTTCTCGATGAAAATATACCAGAAGCGTACTACCTGCTCGGCTCGGTTCATTTTTCCAATGACGACAACGCCGAGGCGCTGGACGCACTGAACAGGGCGATTGCCCTTAATCCTGCGTACGCCGATGCGTACTACAAAGTCGGTCTCATAGCCGATGCCAGAAACGACCATGATGCAGCCATCAAAGCCTATCTGAAGACAATCGACTTCAAACCTGATTTTATCAAGGCGTATCAGAGCCTCGGATTTGCTTACGAAGCTAAAGGGATGCGCGACGAAGCGGTAAGATATTTCAAGAAATCACTTGAGATGGAACATAAAAACAGCTAATTGCATACAAAATAAAGTTGCATGGGAGATGGTATGTTAAGTATCGTATTTGGTCTGATCGCATTGAGTCTCGGATTCTGGGGTCTTGTAAAATACTGGTGGTATATGGTGGATGTACTGATTGCCATTATGCCGTTAATGCTTATCGGCGGTGGCGCCATCGCGCTGCTGGCTGGCATCAAAAACACTGGAATGCGCACATCATTCAAAGTCAAGAAGAGCACAGCTCAAGAGACCGAATCCACAACACGCAAGCAAGATGAATAGGAGTCGCTGATGTCGTCTCAGAAAACTACTGAAAGTACCGACAGTACTATTCAGCAACCTGACCAGAGGTGCTCCAGAAATTACAAGCCGTGGATATGGGCTCTTGTGATTATGGCTATCGTAACCCTCGTCTGGGCACTGTACGAAGGTTCCCAGCAGGAGGGGTACGTCAACAACTTCCTCAACAGGGGGCAGGTCGCTCAAAAAGATACCGTTCAAAACAGCGGCCAAAGCGCCACAGCGGTGGCGCTCCCTGTAGCAGGGCCTGACAATGTCGTGCAGGTTGCACAACAACAGGCGCCGGGAGCTGTGGGCGATGTCCAGACCTCCTATCACAGCATCATTGACTCGGTCAGGCCGGCAGTCGTCAGCATTGATGCCGCCATGAAAAACATACCGACGGTCGCAAATCAGGGGATTATAGATCCATTGCCGAATGACGTCGCCTTTAACAAAATAGGTTCCGGTGTCATCATTGATCCAAGAGGTTATGTTCTTAGCAGCTATCATGTCATCGCCGGTGCGGAAGCTTTGAAAGCGACCCTGTACGGTCCGGGGGGAGCAAAAGAGTATCCGCTTAAAATGGTCAAGGGGGATCTGCGCAGCGATATGGCTCTGCTCCGTATTCAGGGCACAGGCCCGTTTCCGCACGCCGCACTCGGTAATTCCGACGCAGCCAGAACCGGCGATATGGTTCTGACGATCGGTAGCCCGTTCGGTTTCGAGCAGACTGTCACCTCCGGTATGATCAGCAGCCGTAACCGTACACTGCAGGTCGGCGACACCGTCTATGAAAACCTTATCCAGACCGATTCCCCGATCAACCGTGGCAGCAGCGGTGGCCCGATGCTCAATGTTCGGGGTGAAGTAATCGGAATCAACACCGCCATTTTTGCCCCGACCGGCGTATTCAACGGCATCGGCTTCGCAATTCCGATCAACCGTGCCGCCGATCTTGTTGGCGGTGTCATTGACTTCGGCAATGTGCCCCCTGCTACCGGTGGCGGCCAGCTTGTCGCTTTGGTCAGTCAGGGGCGTCAGGTCGGCAACTCCTTCCGGCTTCCTGGCGGTAAGATGATTGCCGCACCGCACGGCCCGCTCGGCAAGTGCCTTGACTGTCACCCGCAACTGGGTGAAACTGCCCCGGCTCCCGTAGCTACACCGATTGCCTATAATGCCACCAGCAATAATTTCACTCTTCCGAGCGGCCTGGTAATCACACCGCCGCACCAGCCGCGCGGTAACTGCCTTAACTGTCATCCGCAAATTGTGCTGCAGGGTGGGGTGAAGATAAATGCCGATCCGTTCCTGCAGAATGGGCAGGCAATGCCTGTAAACGCAGATCCATTTCTGCTTAACAATCAGGGTATGGTCGTGAATGCCGATCCGCCTCTGCAGCAGCAGACCCTCTTTGGAATTCCAATCGGCGCCGGTGCCGGCAAGGGGAGAGGACTTTTCGGGCGGACGATGGGTGGACCCGCCACCGGTAACGGACAGTATATCGCCGCAGGCCAGCCGGTGCTCTATACCGACCCGACCATGGGACTCGCGCTGGTAGACCCTGATGAAATCGTCAGCAAACAGGCCGGCCTGATCCGCCCCGAGGGGGTTCTGGTTACGGCTGTTGCTCAGGGGGGGCCGGCGGCTATGGCCGGTATTCAGCGAGGCGATATTCTCCTGCGCATCGCCGGTAGAAAAATACTTAATACCGCCAACCTCAATAAGATAATTACTTCAGGACAACTCGGCCGCAGGTTCGATGTACTGTTGGCGCGTAACGGCACGCGCCAGGATGTCAGGGTAAAAACCGCAGCTCAGGGCCAAAAAGCGCCGCTGCCTGGCGCCGCAACGTTTCAGTGGCCGCTCGGAGCCACCATAACACCGATTCTCCCGGCGTTTGCCAACATCACTAAAACCGGAGTGTACGTCCAGAACAGCGGTGGAATTCTGGCCGCCAGCGGGCTGAAAAACGGCGATATAATCAAAGGGATAAACGGAGCTCAGGTTGAGGATCTGGAGACCTTTATCAAGGCGACAAAAAGGGTTGACAGCATGAAGGGCTTCAAGCTGGATATTATCCGTTCCGGTAATTCGATGTTCCTGACGGTCAAAGGGTAGACGCCATTGAAAGAAGTTATTGAAAAACTGTACGCCGAAGAGTTGAAAATCATTACCCGCAAACCGGTAATGTTAAAGGATGAGCCTCGCAATTTCGTAAAAAAAATCAAGAGCAAGGCTTGGGATAAGCAGAATATTGCGGCAAAAATTGCCATTGTATCGTTTACCATGCTGCTCATTTCCGGCGCAGTCTATTACCATAATCTGTTTACCACCGAACTGTTCAAGGTGAGGCTTGAGGCGGCACAGATTGAGGCAGAGCTTCAGCGGAGGGGTGATCTCATTCCCGGACTTGTCAAGGCTGTCGCCGAGTATATGCAGTATGAGGGGAAGGTCTTTGTGCATGCAGCCGATGTCAGGAGCGCTCTCGGATCGCTGAAGGATATAACCGCTGACAGCACGTCGCTGCCGGTTGATATGCAGACTCTCACCAACTTCAAAACGGCCATCTCCAAATTCCAGGCGGTTGCCGAAAATTACCCCGATCTGAAATCATCCGTGACATACCAGAATCTGATGAACGAACTTGCCAACACCGAGACAAGGCTTGCTATGGCGAGGGCGAAATATAACTCGGCAGCCAATATTTACAATACCAGCCTCGAACTTGTACCCGGATTTTTCTTCGCATATCCGCTCGGCTTCAGGCATGCAAAAACTTTTATTGCTGACAAAGCTGAAAAAACAGTGAAACTGCCCGCTCACTAAAATGAGCCAGATAGTCAAATATCTGTTTTTTCTGGTTTTTTTAGTGGCAGCCATTGTCGTAGCCGCCAATTATGATCTGACCACCCTCCTCGGATCACGCGGATCTGGCGCAGAAAAAAGCGCAACCGGAAAGAGCAGTTTTCGCGGCATCCCAATTTCGAAAAAGCCGTCATCGACCTTGACCGGGCTTACCGGAGAGGTCGTACTTGATTATAACGTGCCTTATAATCTGACCGCTGCCGCGTCAGATGACATCATTATGGTCTGGCAGCTCCCCGAAACAGCGCGTCTTCATGAAATTGACGGCGGAGCGGGGTTTCATGCGTTGTCGCTTCGTTTCGTCCCGGCCTCTTCCATCCTGGTGGCGGGGGGGATGAAGACTGATAACAGCGGCAGTATCGGCATTTTTGACGCGGCGACCGGGAAGCAGATTCTACAGCTCGATGAGCCGGAGCCGATACTCTGTCTCGATCCACATCCGGCCGGCAAATATCTTCTGGTTACCGGCGAAACATATATCAAAGTAATCGACATAAAAGAGGGGAACACGGTCACCATACTGCAAAAGAGCAATCCGACGTCGCGAGCTTACTATTACGGCAAAGGGCAGTATGTTCTTCAGTCCGACACACTGTCACTGTTTGATCTGAAAAGTCGCAGCATGGCTGGGACGCTCGACCCGATCATGCCGCTGCTGTTCAAGAAGGGGCTGGATGGCACCACCTACGCCTGGTTGGCTGCTGACGGGCTTTCCCTGGTAACTGCTGCAGAGCCGGTTAAACGATTTTTCCCGCTTGCCACGCATGGTGTCACCGCTTTTGATATCGAATCTCGTGGCGAATGGGGGCTTTTCCTCCTCGATAACCAGAAGATCGCCGTTATCGATCTCGCCTCCGGAAAAGTCAGCAAGACAATCGGGCTGACTTCCCCGGCTGCCGATGTGACGATAAGTTCCGACGGTTCAAGCGCTTACGTACAGTACGCTTCCGGCACGATAGGCGTATACGATATCGGCTACCGCAACAAGTTGAAAAGCGCCCAGCATAGCCTGACCAGATTTTTCAGCAACATGAAAAGCAAAATGATGAAGCCGGCCGCAGAGCCGGCGGCGCAGTAGTCGGAACGAATATGCTCTTCAGGTTTATTACATCAGGGTATACAGATGCAGCCGCATACATCTCGGCTTTATGCGCCGCCATCTGGATATACGCTGTTTCGCAGTATGCCGCCGTTATGCCCGGTTCCCTGGCGGCTATTTCTCCTGCGTACGGTCTGGTTGTCGCAGCATTTTCCGGCGCCCTCCTGATCTGCAAATATATCTGCCTGGAAGGAAATGAGGAAAAAATAAGCCAGCTCAACGCTGAAAAATCGATGCTTGAAGCGATCGTCAAGGGTCGCGATCTGACACTGGCGGAGCTGAAGCAGAAATCAGCGGCACTGGACGCCGAGATCAATGAGCTGCGCAGTAAAATTGTCGTGCTTGAAGAAAATTCTCTAGACATACAGTTAAGTGATCTCCGCACGAAACTGCGCACTGCTGAAGAGGACAAGAAATCGGCGCTCTCCGTTCTGGTCAAGAGTCTGCAGGGGCGCATCACAATGCTGATGACTATCCAGGATCCGGAACTGCTCTTTGCCGCCGATGTACTGCGCCAGGAGGTCGGACTGGTTGAGAATGAGCTGAAGCGGGGCGATCTTACCTACTATGAACTCTGCCTTAAAATGGTCGATATCAGCGCGAAAATAGTCGAGCTGAATGAAATCAACCTTCTGTCGTCTTTTGAACAGACGGATAAGCCTGAATCGGTCGTCGAAAGCTGGTTGCACTTTATACGGACAAATGACAGTTCAGACCCGGTGGCAGTTGAGCGGGCATTCAAGTTTTTCAAGGTTGCCTTTCATCCTGACAGATTCGCATCCGATGCCCATAAAGTTGAAGCGACCAGATATTTTCAGCAGAGCATCAACGCGCACAATTCTGTAAAGAGGATGGAAAACTCGGCTTCATGAAAAAGTATACCGTTTTGATGCTCATATTTCTCCTGATCTCTGGTAGCGCGTTCGCATCTCCGGTCGCAATTGAAGGTCATGCCGTAGTTACCGACCTCCCTGAAGCGATACTTCTGATCGTATTTGGCTGTGTCGTCGGACTGATCGGTACCTTGATAGGCGCGGGAGGCGGTTTTATTCATGTGCCGATGCTGATGATCTTCTTCGGTTTTTCACCGCAGTTGGCAATCGGCACCTCGATTACAGCCGTTTTTATGAATGCCCTGTCAGGGACGTTCTCATACATAACGCATAAGCGGATCGATTACGAAATAGGTCTTAAATTTGCCACCGCTGCGGTTCCCGGTGTTCTTATCGGCGCTGTTGTTGCCCAGCATTTTACCTTTACCAGCTTTTCGATTCTTTTCAGTATCACCCTGATTCTCTTGTCGATTCATCTTTTTACCGAAAAGGATATTTCGATTGTAAGAACAAAGGCGCTTGAACAGCCAAAAGAGCGACTGCTGGTCGATGCCGAAGGTGAAACGCACGCTTACGCGCCTGATATGGCCATAGGGCTTGCAGGGAGTTTCTTTACCGGCATTTTCTCCGGTCTGTTCGGGATCGGGGGCGGGATCATTCATGTGCCGCTGATGTACTCGGTACTCGGTATGCCGGTGCATATTGCAACGGCAACGTCACATTTCATCCTGGCGATAACAAGTTTTTTCGCTGTGATCATTTTTACCGGCATGCATGAAATTGACCTCGACTTTGCGATATTTATCGGAGTCGGCGCCATACTCGGCGCATACTTCGGCGCACAGTTGTCGAAAACTACCAAGCCCCGTTTTATCAAGCGGGCAATTGCGGCCTGTCTTTTAATGCTTGCTTTAAAATTAGTAACCGGGGTGATGTAGTGGCAGAGGAAATCATGGACGACAGCAGGAGAAAATTTATCAATACCTGCCTCGGCGGAGTCGCAGCTCTTGCTGTAACTGGCGTTGCAGGGGTATCGTACCCGGTCGTCCGTTACTATCTGGTACCTCCGGATGACAATAACAGGAAAGGCAAAATCAGCATACCTCTGAACACCATTGCGCCGGGCGAAGCTAAATTCTTTGAATTCAATGGCTCGGCTGCCGTTCTGGTCAGAAAGCTGGACGGAAATCTGGTCGCCCTTTCAGCCGTCTGCCCGCATCTCGGCTGCATCGTACTGTGGCAAGCGGAGCAGCAGGACTTTCTCTGCCCCTGTCATGCCGGCTATTTTACCGTTGATGGCGCAGTAATCTCCGGCCCTCCGCCGAGGGCACTGGCAAAGATACCATTTGCAGTATTAAATGGCGTGGTGACGATTGGATGATGGAATTTCTGAGAAACATCTACAACTGGATCGATGTGCGCCTCGGCACACACGAGATAATTACTGAAAAGCGCACCGGCTATCTTTTGCCGCGCAACGTCAATGCGTGGTATTCACTCGGCAGTGTCCTGCTGGTCATCTTTACCCTGCAGGTAATCACCGGCCTGCTGCTGATGCTCTATTACGTGCCGGACATCGACAAAGCCTTCGACTCCGTTTCATTTATCATGACCGAAATCCCTCTTGGCCGTCTGGTGCGCCTGTTCCACGCCGTCGGATCAAGCATGATGCTGCTGGTGCTTCTGCTCCACATGGTTTCCGTACTATTTATGGGGAGCTACAAAAGCCCCCGCGAGCTTCACTGGTTCACCGGCTTTTTACTTCTGCTCCTGGCAATGGGGATATCCCTGACCGGCTACCTCCTCCCCTGGAATCAGCTCTCCTTCTGGGCTACCACTGTTGCCACCGACTGCGTCAGCTCCATTCCCTTTTTCGGAGAGAGCATCGTCGAGCTGCTGCGTGGCGGCAAACAGGTCGGCAGCCATACCATCGGTCGCTTCTACACCCTGCACGTTGGCATGCTCCCCGCTGCCATCGCAATCCTGATCGGACTTCATCTCTTCCTGATCCAGCGCACCGGAGTCTCCACGCCGCCGTTCGGCCTTGAAGACAGCACCAACAAGTGGAAGGGTAAAACATTCGAATATGAAGAGCATCCTGGGGGCGTACCGTTCTTCCCCAACTTCTTTCTTCAGGATATGATCTCCATCTCGCTCTACTTCGCCTGTTTCCTGCTGTTTGTGTTTTTCTTCCCCGATCTGTTTATCCCTTCAATTTCGTACGTTCCGGCTAATCCGTTGGTTACGCCATCCAATATCAAGCCGGAGTGGTACTTTCTGGCCAACTATCAGACACTGAAACTTTTCCCTAGTGAAATCATCGGTTTGACGGTGCAGGCGGCGGCCATGGCCTTTCTGGCGTTTTTGCCGTTTATCGATCGTGGTGCGGAGAAGCACCCGCTCAAGCGGCCGCTTTTTACCGTCACTGCACTGGGAGGAATCTTTCTCTGGATCGGTATGACGCTGTGGGGGCTCTACTCGTGAGGGGGTGGCGAATTATCCTCCTTCTGCTGATGGCTCTTGCCACTATGCCGTTAACTGCGGCTCTGGCGGTCGCCCCGCAGGTAATCGTCTGTATTCAGTGCCATGCCGCGCAGCCTGGACGATTAAGCCAACCGGTCACACTCTGGCAGACCAGTATCCATTCCGAGCACGGCATCGCCTGCAACGCCTGTCATGGCGGTGACCCGATGAATTCGGCCAATTCCATGAGCCCGGCAAACGGATTTCGGGGTGTTCCGCCTCCTACATCGGTTCCGGCGCTCTGCGGCGGCTGCCACATGGGGGTTGCCAAGCACTATATGAACAGCGCGCATGGCATGGCTCTCGGCAGAGGTGGCCCGACCTGCGTAACGTGCCACGGCAGCCATGCTATTGTCAGTGCCTCGCTGGCGCTGATCAACAAAAAGAACTGCAGCAGTTGCCATACTTTCGATAAGGCGCTCATGATCAGGAATGTCATGGTGAAGACCGACCGGATGCTCAAGGCGATCGAAAAGAGGATCACGGTTTTGAAGAGCCAGGGGATTGAAACTGATCCTCTTGAAATGAAGCTGTTTTCACTGCGCAACCAATTTCACTCAATGTTTCACAGCCTCGATGTCACACTGATCAGGAAGGAGTCGGCTCATATCCAGGCTGAGATTGAAAAAACAAATGGCATTGGCGGAGTCGGCACAGGACATTTGGTCGGGGTGCTCGCCATAGGCTGGGCTTTACTGGCGGCGCTGCTGTTTTC
>CAYQMO010000090.1:0-9677 GCA_964418315.1 uncultured Geobacter sp.
ATAATCTGCTAACTGACAATAAGTATGAATTGATATATTTTAACGGCACTAATGGAATATTTGTTGATTAGCAAAAATCAGTGAGGCAACATGACAAAATTAAGAAATTGGATCAGAGAAAATTACCCTCGATTTTATGCAGTAATAAGGATGCCTCGCGCTTGGTATCGCCCGACTTCTAAGGATTTGCTTGCTAGACGATTAAAGTATCTGTTGAATGGAAAGCCCGGCATTTTTTTTGTCCAGATTGGTTCAAATGATGGATTACACAATGATCCAATTCGCAAGTTGGTATTGAATCATCCCGATTGGCAAGGGATTTTTGTCGAACCGGTGCCTGGGCTTTATGAAAGGCTGGTCAACAACTATAAATTTTCATCACGGTTTATATTTGAGAATGTTGCTATTGGTGAAACAAGTGGAGTATGCGAGTTTCATTTTGTATCGGAAGCGGCAAAAAAACTCCCGGATTTACCCGGGTGGTATGATCAGCTTGGTTCTTTTAACAAGGAGCATATTCTCAAACATTTTGACGGCAAGCTAGCGCCTTTCATAGTATCGCAGCCGGTTACGACGCTGCCTTTAGGGGATCTATTGGCTCGTCACCACGTGAAGAAACTTGATCTGCTGCATATCGACACCGAGGGATTTGACTATAAAGTGCTTTCAACACTCGATTTCTCGATCTATCATCCAAGAGTCATTCTTTATGAACATGAGCATCTTTCCATTGATGAAAAGGCGCAAGCACTCGCCTTAATGCGTGAAAATGGCTATATAACATCTGAATACGGTGGCGATACTATTGCAAGTCCATGTGAATTACTTTAGAAGGGGACTTCTCAGAGCTGCAAAACGTTAATGCTGCAGGTTATTCCCCAATAATTGCCGAATCACATCAGTTTATATCCAGGA
The DNA here is from genome assembly GCA_964418315.1 of uncultured Geobacter sp. Taxonomy (GTDB): domain Bacteria; phylum Desulfobacterota; class Desulfuromonadia; order Geobacterales; family Pseudopelobacteraceae; genus JACRCG01. Next base: position 916 of record CAYQMO010000090.1, read on the forward strand.
GTCTCACCAACAGCTCGTTTTTGCTAAGAAAGGTCTGTAGATGAAAGTTGTGCTTGTCAATAATTGTACAGCGGTGAGTGGCGGTGAGGAGTACCTTCTTGACCTCGCCCAGCGCATTGGACAATTCGGGTTTGATCCGGTTTTTTTTGTTCATGAAGAGGGGATACTAAACCAAAAGGTGAGAGAGCGGGGTTTTCCATTTCACCCCGTATTCTCCAAGCAAAGAGTAAAAGGTGTTTTCCGTATAGCCAAGGCAATTTGCGATGAACAGCCGGATATTATTCTGGTTGCAAGAGAGCACAATATGTATCCTGTGGCTGCCGGTTCTCTGATTGCCTGCAACAGACTCAAACACAAACCGAAACTGGTGCAAGTGTTTCAAACTCCTACAGCACGCTACTATCCGCTGCTGACATCATTATTTGATGGAGTGATTGCAACTTCCGAATACACTGGTAAATCCTTTTACCCTAAGAACCCTGGTCTTGAGCAGATGACTAGGATTATTCATTATGGTATTCCGATTCCTTCTCTTCAGCTTGAAAAAAATGACAGGGATAGACAAAGAAGAATACTTAAAGGGAGGCCATTCCCAATTATCGGCATGGTTGGCGAACTCTGGAAAAACCAGAGTGAACTTATCGATGCAGGAAAAATACTTTGCCAATATTTTCCAGATATTACTATTGCAATAGTTGGTGGTGGAGATGATTCAGAGTTACGAGAAAAGACAGCGCGTTTAGGGCTTGAAAAAAATATTGTGTTTACCGGAAGGATTCCACGGGAGCAGATACCGGACCTTTTCTATGACTTGGATTTGTCGGTTTCAACTCACCGTAATGAAGGTTTCGGTATAGTCCATATTGAATCACTTGCTGCCAGAACGCCTGTAATTGCATACAACAGCGGAGGACTTGTTGAGATAATCCGCAAGGGTGGAGGCATTCTTGTCAATGGAGGTACCGACGATTTTTCAAAAGAAATCATTGGACTTTTGACTGATGATGACAGGCGTTATGCCATCGGTGCTGAAGGGCGCACAGTATTTAATGAATATTTTACGTTGGATATTATGACAAAGAAACACATTAATTATTTTAACGAACTGCTTGGGATTGAAGCTAGCCATCGCAACATGGGGGGATTCAATGGGGCTTGAAGCTATTGCGCCGTCAGGGTTACATGAGAAGGTTCTTGAGTTGATATCGCAACTCCCTGGCCTTAAAGTTCTTGATGCTCCTGCAGGTTATGGTGCTCTTACAGAAAAACTTCTTGAAAAAGGGAAAAAAGTAGTTGCGGCTGATATCGATATACAAAAATTGATGGTAATAAAAAACGAAAATCTTGAGTCAATTAAGCTTGATTTCAATGAGCCTGATCTTTCTCTCGAAAATGATTCGTTTGACATAGTTATCTCCGTTGAGGGGATTGAACATTTGCAATGTCAGTGGAATTGGGTGAGAAGCTTATACAAAGCGTTAAAGCCAGGCGGACATCTTATTATTACCACACCGAATATTTTGAACTTCAATTCACGAATGAGATACTTTATGGAAGGAAGATATGAACATTTCAAAAGGCCACTCGTAAATGGAAAATCCTGGTCGAAAGACCTTGAAAACTATCATATAGCGCCGATCTCTTTTTTTGAACTGCAGTTCATGCTAGAGAGTTCCGGATTCAACATATTGGATGTTCATACAAACCGTTTTGCTTCAATAAATATGATAAGCAAATCTTTGCAGCCGGTATTCAGACTTATATATCATTACAAGAATTGGAGAGATGTGCGTCGCAATCGGGGAGACCACAGTATGCTTTATAAGACGATAATGTCGGATGCACTGTTTTTCGGGGAGTGTTTGGCTGTCTTGGCAAGAAAACCGAATGTTTAGGGTGTTTGATATTTCATGAAGCACCTCCTAGTTGTTGAACCAAATCTTCGCACCCCCAGCGGTCATTATGCAGAGTTCGTCAGAGCTGCTGGTTCACGGACAAAAGACGAAGTCCTTGATGTTTATGCACACCCTGATGCCGATGACATGCTGCGTGAAATGCCGGGGGTGCAGGTCTGCAGAGATGAACCACGAACCGGAGAGCCGTTGGCCGAATGGCGTACCATTGCGAGAGCCGTCAGAAATGAAACTCCCTTCCTGATTCTGACTTCTGACGGACGCCACTCTGCGGCAGTTTCCATTACAGCAGCCTTACAATCAAAAAAGCCGGAGAAAGCCCACCTTTTTTTTCATCGGGCACCCTCTACATTTCGGGATCGCTTCTTCCTCCCCTTTGCTGCACTGACAAAAAAATATGCGCTGGCCATCACCAGTACAGAAATTGTTGCGGCAGCACTCCGTGCCTGTGGGTGGCAGAGAGTAGTATGCGCACCCTATCCGGTTCTTGGAGCAGATATTCCACCACAACCCATACCGTTCTCACACCTGCTCATGGCTGGTGCTGCCAGATTAAACAAGGGCCTCGACATCATAACGGAACTTGCAGTGCAGTGGGCGACAGAAGGGCGCACTGTTCCCCTGTTCGTGCAGGTGTCAAAAAAAAATACGGCAAAGCATGGCCGTCGCGAAGCCGCTGTTGTTGACGCTCTGCTCTCATCAGGGTATGCCGGATTAGTAACAGATGAAAATCCTCCCGACAGATCCGAGTATCTGAAGAGATTCAAGGGGGCACTCGTCCTTGCACCATATACCCAAGAGCAGTTTGCCAGCCAGGTAAGCGGTATTGTGCTTGATGCTTTGCTGCATGGAGCGCCGGTAATTGCGACCAGGGGTACATGGTCCGGAGATCAGGTGGAGCGCTTTGGTGCCGGCATGACCATCGCTGAACGAACACCTGCAGCCCTCATAGCGGCCATAGACAAGGTAATGGTCGATTGGCCGACGTATGCCACCAATGCCTGTGCTGCAGCGCAAATTCTTGCCCAGGAACATGACCCACGGCACTTACTTGACGTATTATTATAATTGCATTTATCACAACTTGATATTATATAACTTATCAATTATTCTGAATTATATTTGTATATAATCATTTCAGTATTATTTCAACATCGCGTGACAAAATGACTGTGAACAACGAAACAGTAAACAAACTTCTCACACACCTCTACGACGGGCCGTTGCCGGCAAGGAAACTGAGACAGCTTCTTGGTGATACAAGCCCGGCAACTCTTTCACGGTTAGTGAAACAGGTCGGCACTAAAATAATATCCTTTGGCCAGGCAAGGGCGAGTACGTATGCCCGCCCCCGGGATCTGCGCGGCATTGGCCATCAACTCCCCGTATATCGGATTGACGCAAATGGGGACGCACGTCTTGTCGGTACGTTATGGTCAGTCCATGGCGGCTATTGGTGGGGTGGGGTGGGGTGGTCAGAACGACATTATCCGAATATTCCCTGGTTCATTTATGACCAGAAACCGGATGGTTTTGTCGGACGTGCCTTTGCGCAGCGCTTCGCCATGGAGCTTGGGCTTCCTGAACGCCTCACGAGTTGGCAGGAGGAGGATATCCTCATAGCTCTGTCAAGACGTGGTGAAGATACCATAGGCGACCTGATTGTCGGTGAAGAATCACTATCGAGGTATATGGCTGCCTCTCGCCTTCAACCAGTAGTTTATTCCCCGGATGATTACCCCGGTTTGGCAGAAAAAGCGATGGCCGGTGATCCGGTCGGCTCATCTGCCGGTGGTGAACAGCCAAAATTTACTGCTTTGACAGAGAGGTGTGGCGCTCTCAAAAGAGTATTGGTCAAGTTCTCACCGCTGTTATCAACTCCTTACGGTCAGCGATGGTCAGACCTGCTGGTGTGTGAACATATTGCCCTCACCGTTATTAGAGAGATGGGAATATCTTCGGCGGAATCGATAATCCACCAGATCGGCAACAGAACATTTCTGGAAGTGGATCGTTTTGACCGCGCCGGATTATTCGGACGAACTCCGGTTAACTCTCTATCCGTTGTAGATGCTGAATTTATCGGCGCCGGAAGCAATTGGACTGCGGCGGCCTGCAAGCTACTGTCCGCAAGAATGCTGTCTGCAGAGGATGCGGCAAATATTTCTAAACTGGATCTTTTTGGCAGCTTGATCGCCAACAGCGATCGTCATCACGGCAATATTTCGCTGATCCCGACAAATGAGGAGCGCACGAAGTTCAAGCTAGCTCCGATATATGATATGCTGCCGATGTTTTATCGGCCAAAGGATGGCGAAGAGCTGTCGTCACGTACGTACCAACCACCGGCAACCGGCGATCTTGGTGACGTGTATGAAAACGCCATGCGGTTTTGGCGGGAGGCCGGCATGGATTTGAGGATTTCGACGCCGTTCCGAAAATTGTGCGGCGAAAGCCATGCTGTTTTACAGCAGATGGCACAAGGCCCGAGAATTAAGGCACCACTGTGAAGAGCGTCAAAATAAATAATATACTGATTTTCAAACCGGGCGCGATTGGCGACCTGCTTCATTTAACACCCGTTATCCGCGAGTTGAACAGGAGATTTCCTGATGCCAGGATAACGATTATAGTCGGAAGTGCCATATCTGTTGATATTTTCCGCAATAATCCGCTTGTACACGAAGTGATCATCTACAGCAAAAATGGGGAACATCGTTCGCTGTCAGCTTTTGCCGATCTATGGTTGCGGTTACGCTCCCGTAATTTTGACCTTGTCATCAACTATCAGCGCAGCAATATTAAAGGGTGGATACTGATGAGTGCCGCCTTTCCCTGCCGCGTGCTGGTTTATCACAAGACCCGGCGCTCGACCGTACATGCGATTGTGGATCACCTGCGGCCGCTTACTGTACTGGAGATTGATCCGTATACTGTTGACCAGAAACTTGATTTTTTCCCGCTACCGGAAGATGAAGAGTACGCAGACCGTTTTATCAGCGAAAAGCATCTTGCAGGGAAAAGATTAATAGCCTTCAACCCAGGCACCAGCCATGCCAGTAAATGCTGGCCTATCGAGCGGTTTGCCGCTTTGGGTGACCGCCTCACAACAGAACATGGCTGCGAAATAGTCGTAGTCGGGAGCAGCCACGAAATGCCGCTGGCGACCGCAATTCGCGACGGAATGCTTCACCCGATGCATGACTTGTGCGGATGTACTCTCGGCGAACTTGGTGCCCTGCTGAAACGTACGAAGTTTCTGGTAACCGGGGACACCGGCCCGATGCATATAGCTTCTGCGGTTGGAACCAGGGTATTGGCTCTGTACGGCCCGATAAGCCCCGTGCGGAGCGGCCCGGTTGGCGAAGGGCATCGGATTGTAATGCATGATGAGCTCGACTGCTGTCCATGCAATCGTTTCGATTGTAAAAACCGGTCGTTTCGCCTCTGCATGGAGATGATTACCGTAGATGAAGTGACACAGATAGCAGTAGAAATGCTGCATAACAGACTTGATTGAGGGAGATTACAGATGCACGTACACGAACTCGGCTTGGCCAATTTGACAGAAGCTTTTGACCGTTGTCTCACGTTTTGGCACACAGACCCTGCCGATTATGCACAGATTACGAAAATTCCTAACGTTACTGCCTTGGAGCTTGCATGGCGCAACTACTGCTTGTGGCACGAAGAGGACAAGGCAAGGCGCACCGATGTTGATGACGGTATGATTGCACAGGTGAAGCGCAATATCGACCGTTTCAATCAGCAGCGCAATGACTTCATTGAGCAGCTTGATGAAGAAATTCTGGCCTGGCTCATGGCAAGATGCTTTTTTCGAGATGATCTGCCGATAAACTCTGAAACTCCAGGGGGGATCGTTGACCGCATTTCTATCCTCTCGCTCAAGGTGTACCATATGTACGAGGACACTCTGCGTGACGACATCGATGAAGCACATCGCGAACGCTCGCTGCAAAAGTTGGCCATTCTCCGCGAACAGCGTGCGGACCTTGAGCTGGCACTACAGCGGCTGTTGGACGATTGCCTGTCAGGAACCAGGAAGATGAAGCTCTACCGCCAGTTCAAGATGTACAACGATCCGAGCCTGAACCCGGAACTCTATCGGCAGAGTAAGGCCTGATCTCCTGGCCTTACCGCCTCCCCTTCATACCGTGAGAAAACATGCGTATCCTGATTGTCAAATTGTCCGCCCTCGGCGACATTATCCACGCCTTGCCGGTACTTGACTATCTGCGTCAGGCGGCTCCCGGAGCTGAGATCGACTGGGTGTTGGAGGAACAGAATCGAGACATTCTGGAAGGGCATCCCCTGATCAGAAACGTGATTTGCATCAATACGCGTAAATGGCGCAAAGCGCCGTTCTCTGTCGCCACCCGCCGCGAAGCAGGTGCGATAGTGAAGCATCTGCGCAGCGCGTCATATAATATGCTGTTCGACCTGCAGGGAAACATAAAGAGCGGCATAATTGACGCGCTTGCGGGTGTGCCCAATCGCTACGGATTTGATCGCAATGGCGCTCGTGAGTTACTGAACCTGATGTTCACAAACCATCATGTCCCCCTTAGTCCGGAAGATCATCATGTTTCAAGGCGTTCCCTCAAAATCGTCAGTTCCGCTTTCGGCGGTAATTACGCCTCCTACGCGCTAACCAGCTATATCCATACCACCCCTGAGGAAGATGAAGCGGCAGCAGAACTTCTATCTGTTGCACCGGGGAATATGCATCTGCTTTTCCATACCGGGACCACCTGGGAGACTAAAAAATGGTCTGTTGAAGATTGGCTCGAACTGGGGCGACTCGTGCTGAACAGATTTCCATCCGTAAGCATCCTTTTCTCGTGGGGAAATAATCAGGAGCATGAAGAGGCAGAGTGGCTTACGAACGAACTGGGTAATCGGGCGTTACTCCTGCCACGACTACAGTTGAAAAGTTTCTGCGCTGTTTTGAAAAAGATCGACCTGGCGGTGGGGGGGGATACGGGGCCGATCCATATTGCCGCAGCAGTTGGCACACCGACGGTTTCTTTCTACCGCGCAACCGACGCCAGGCGTAATGGGCCGGAAGGCTCCAAGCACATTACACTCCAATCCAGCATGCCTTGCACCATCTGTCTGGAGAGGTCATGCCCTGATGATAAAAGCTGTCGTCTCACCATCCGGAAGGACGACATGTTTGAAGCCATCATCAGAATTTTGGCACCCGAAAAATAGCATTGAACTTGCGCAAGGCCTGTATATGAAAACATTCCTCTTCGTCAATCCGGCATCCGGACATCATTCAGCAGAGCGGCTACAGTTCTCCCTGGAACGGTTGCGGGCACACGCCGTGATTCCGGAAATTTTTGAGGTTCGTACTCCAGCCGAAATTTACGCCCGCTGCGGCTCTATCAATAAAGAACTGACGCCACCTCTCGTAATTGTTGCCGGTGGCGATGGTACCTGCAATGCGGTAATCAATGGACTTGAACCGGGGGGAGCAACACTGGCTCTGCTACCCTTCGGCACCTCAAACGTGCTGGCGGCAGAAATCGGCATCACCTCTCTAGCAGATGCTCTCGAGCGGATAATCGCCGGGAGAAGCCGTTCCCTGTCAGTTGGAATTATTGAGATGGAGGGGCGATCACTTCGCTTTCTGCTCATGGCGGGAATCGGTCTTGACGGCGCTGTTGTCAGAGATGTATGGCCGCTGGGAAAACAGTTATTGCGGCAAGGTGCCTACGTGCTGTCGGCACTGAAGCGTGTACTACTGTGGGATTCCACACGGTTTGAGATAAGCACTCCTGAGGGTACGCTGGCATGCCACACAGCTATTATCTGCAACGCCTCCCGCTACGGTGGAAATTTTATTCTATCACCTGGGAGCAGCCCTTTTATGCCGGGGCTTTCCGCCGTTTGTATTACCGGTAACGACCGAGCCACCTATTTGAAAAGTGCACTGGAACTGTTTCGCAACAGAGCGGGAACTTGCAGAAATCTGACCCGTATTAACTCTTCGATCTTTGAGATCCGTGGAACACACCCCATTCAGATTGATGGCGATTTTGTCGGTTATGGACCGGCACGCATATTAGAATTTGCCGATTTTGCCAGGGTTATTGTCTAGCCTGTGCAATCCGTTTTTTCTTCACCCACCACCTCGTACGTCATTTTTTTGCTGTACGTGGTTTCTTTTTGCTCGGCAGACCACGATCGTATACAGGATGTTCCTCAATAACGAAGGACACTTGATGAAAATATGCAGCACTGATGCACGAAAGTAACTCATAGAAATGACAGTCATCCTGAATGAAATGAAGGATCTGCTGTGGATTTTGGTTGTAACACCAGCAAAAAACAGATCCTTCGTGCCTCTGGATGACACCTTTCTTGCGACAAAGTTTTTTTGAAACACCGTGTAAGCATCCAGTGTATGGGGCTTTGCAAAGTCATGCGTTAGCACTGATTTTTATGTCTTAGACCCACAACGTCCGTCCACAAGATACCCTCTACATCTCTACTCTTGTTACGACCCCCTGCAGCTTGGCTGCAGGCAGTTTATTAAACTGCACGAAATTGGGTGTCTGGCGCTTGATGGTGGAAAAGATCTTCCAGAAGATGTTCCTGGTTTCGATATCCTCAATGCCATAAAAGATAACTTTTTCCTGTATGCCGTGAGATTTGAGAATCCCCTCGATATCAAGGATTTCCATATAGCCGACCCTTATTTCTATCGCATCGAGTCCGCGTGCCAGTTCGGTTTTCAGATCAGTTTCGAGTCCGTACGGTTCATCGGTACGTAAAATGGAGATCAGTACATTGCGTTCGTAGATGATATTTGAACGGATA
>CAYQMO010000090.1:9777-14395 GCA_964418315.1 uncultured Geobacter sp.
TATCGAAGAGGAATCTGGCGGCATACCACGGGCTGAGAGACTTGAGGATAAGCGGATGATCGATGATTGAGAAAGCTCCGGAGAGGGTCAGGGCGAGGAACCAGATCACCATCAACGGCCCGAAGGCGCGTGCTACCTTGTCCGTCCCCTTGTTTTGAAAAATAAAAAGGCCAACCGCAATGATTGCAGCGATCAGGATCAGGACATTTTGCGAAGTATGTTCCAGCCCCGGGATTAGCTCGATCCCCTCGACGGCGGATAGTATCGAGATAGCGGGGGTAATGACGCCGTCACCGATCAACAGGCAGATGCCGATATATGAAAGGAAGGTTACAAACGCTAGGGTGCGCCCTGGCTTGATCATTCTGACCAGAATTTCGCGCAGCACGATGGTTCCCCCCTCACCCTTGCGCCCCAGGCTCATGGCCAGCCAGGCGTATTCGACCATGACCAGGATTATAAGTGTCCATACGATCAGGGAGACGATGCCGTAGATGCTTTCCTGTGAAGGTTTGGTAAGAGTGACGATGACGGTGAGAGTGTAGATCGGACTGGTGCCGATGTCGCCGAACACCAGTCCAAGGGCTTTAATAATACCGCCACAGTAAGTTTCTGCTTCTGACTGCTTCATGAATGGCTACCCCTTTAGAAGTACCTCAAACAGAAAATATCCGGTTCTTCCAAGTTCATACGACTATAGCAGCCACTGTAGATTGTTCTGCATAAAGAGAGTGTCAAGATAGCAGACAGAAGTATCAAGAAACTATCAAGAAGAGCGGTCGGTCAGGAATCAATCGTTAGTAGGTCAGGCGATATCCCACTCCGGGCTCGGTGATGATGTGTCGGGGACGTGAAGGATCAGTCTCGATTTTACGGCGCAGGTTGCTGACGTTCACCCGCAGTACGTGGGGCTGCTCAAGATAGGCGATACCCCAGACCTGCTTGAGAATCTGGCCGTGGGTCAGTACCTTGCCGGCATGAGTGACCATCAGGCGCAGGATGTCATATTCGGTTGGTGTGAGTTGAATGTCACTGTTGTCAACAGTCACCAGGCGGCGGGTCAAGTCTACTACCAGGCCGTTGCTGGAAAAGAGCGGCTCCGGTGTCTGCTGGATGGAGCGGCGCAGTGCAGCCCTGATGCGAGCCAATAGTTCGCCGACTCCGAATGGTTTGGTGAGATAGTCGTCTGCTCCGGCATCCAGTGCCGCCACCTTGTCATCTTCACGATTGCGCACCGAAAGGACAATAATCGGTACTTGCGACCATTCTCGAATCCGCCTGATTATCTCGATGCCGTCCAGATCCGGCAACCCCAGGTCAAGCAGAATTACGTCAGGCTTGAAGGCGGCGGCCGAGGCAAGACCAGCATGGCCGTTTTCGGCCTCATGCAGGGCAAACATTTCGCTGAACAGCACCGTGTGTAGAAAACGCCGGATCGCAAGCTCATCATCGATGACGAGGATGCGAGGTAAATTATCTGTTGATCGTTCTGTTGTCATAGGTTTTGTCCCCTCAACGGCAACCGTACCACGATACTCAATCCGCCGCCACTCCGGTTTTCTGCCGCGATCCTGCCGCCATGAGCCTCGACAATTCCCTTGCAGATGGAAAGTCCCAATCCGGTTCCGCCGACCCCTTCCGGAATCGGAATTCGGTAGAACTTGTCGAATACCCGTTTCAGGTCATGTTCAGGAACGCCTGAGCCTCTATCGGCTATTTCGAGCATCAGCCATGAAGCATCAGTTGTAGCGATAATCTCGATCGGACTATCCGGCGGCGAATATTTCAGACTGTTCTCCAGCAGGTTGACCAGCACCTGAATCATCAGCACCAGATCCATTGGTACCAGCGGCATTTCCTCAGGCATCCGGAATGACACATTGCCGGTATCACCCCGTGTCTCCAGAACTGCCAAGGCACATCCCACCAGTTCCTGCACATCGCACGGTTCAAGGTTGAGCTTGACAGCGCCTGCCTCGATGCGGGTCATGTCCAGCAGATTGCCGACAAAGCGGTTCAGGCGTTCGGCTTCACCGCAGGCAGTATCCAATAGCTCCCGACGAGCGGCATCACCCAGATGCTCACCCTCCTCCTTCAGGCTGGTGAGGACTCCAGTGATTGTGGAGAGCGGTGAGCGCAGGTCGTGAGAGATGGAGTTGAGTAACGCTCGTTCCAGATTTTCCCGTGCCTGCAAAATCTGGGTCTGTTCCGCCTGTTTGGAGAATTTGATCCGTTCCATGGCCATGGCGGCCTGGGTAGCGAAAGCATCCAGCAGACGGCGGTTCTCCTGAGCGTGATAGGCATACTCATTTTCCAGCTTGACCCCCATTACCCCCAGCACACTGGCCGGGGTCTGCAGGGGAAGATAGATCAGTTCGGCTGATACGAGCGTATCCGTGGTGCGTCCGGCCGGGTGGTTGTTGCGAAAAGCCCAGTCGGCCACAGCCTGTTCCTTGTTGTTCAGCAGCAGCCCGTTACTTGCATCCTGAATATTGAGCCGCTTCCCTTCAGGCAGAAGAATCACCACCTTGGCATTGAGAGCCTCCTCAACGTTTCTTACTACAGCATTCAGCACTGCAGTGATATCAACGGAAGCTGCCAGGTCGCGGCTCAGGTAGTACAAACTGGCGGTCTGCACTTCGCGAGTTCGCATCACCTCGGCGCGCTCTTTTGAGCGAACCACCAGAGTGCTGATTACGACGCCTACAACAAATAGTCCCAGAAAAGTGAGGAGATACTGGGTATCTGCCACGGCAAACGTCATGCGGGGGGGGACAAAGAAAAAATTAAAGGCCAGTACACTGATGAAGGCAGTGGCGATGGCCGGTTTGCGGCTAAGTCGCAGTGCGGCAACAACGACGGCCAGCAGGTAGAACATGACCATGTTGGTTGGAGCCAGGAACGGGCGCAGCAGTTCGCACAGTACCGTGGCCGCTGAAACAAGAGCAAGGCTGGCCGTATAACCACGCAGTTCAAACGGGGAATGGCGCCTGTGCTCGGTAGTGGCTCCGGCGGACTTGTCCGCTTCAAAGCTGACGATGACGACATCTATGGCTCCGCTTCTGCGGATGATGCGGTCTACGATAGGCGTTTGCAGGATTTTGCGCCAACTGGGCTTTTTGGGTTTGCCCATTACGATTTTGGTGATGTTATGTTTCGTAGCGTATTCCATAACCGCATCAGTTATGTCGGTGGCAGTGACGGACGCAACTTGTGCTCCAAGTCCTTCGGCCAAGCGGAGGTCACGCCAGATATGTTCTCTGTTCTCTCGAACATGACTATTGGTTGAAGGTGTTTCGATGTATACAGTAAACCACTCTGCTTTCAGCTCTTCAGCCAATCGACAGGTGGCCCGAATCAGCTTTTCGCTGTACGGACTGCCGCTGACGCAGACCAGCAGTCGCTCCGCAGTTGCCCACGGCCCGGCAATAGACTGGGTCTCCATATAGGCTCGCATCTGGTCATCAACCCTTGCAGCGGTGCGGCGTAGTGAGAGCTCACGCAATGCCATTAGGTTTCCGGGCCGAAAGAACTTTTCGATTGCCTTAGCGGCCTGATCTGCAATGTAAATTTTTCCTTCATGCAGGCGCTGCAACAGATCTTCAGGAGGAATGTCGATTAACCTGATCTCAAAGGCCAGGTCCAGCAAACGATCCGGTACGGTTTCACGCACGATTATGCCGGTAATCTGAGCAACTACGTCATTCAGGCTTTCAAAGTGCTGAATGTTGACGGTGGTATAGACATCAATCCCGGCTTGCAGGATCTCCTCTACATCTTGCCACCTTTTCTCGAGGCGCGATCCGGGGGCGTTGGTGTGAGCCAGTTCATCCGCCAGGACAATCTGGGGCTTGCGGGTCAGGATTGCGTCAATGTCCATCTCGGGAAGTGCAACCCCCAGATAGTGAACGTGCCTGCGCGGTACCAGCTCCAGACCATCCAGCAAGGCATCAGTTTCGGCGCGACCATGGGATTCGACGTAGCCGACCACCACATCACGGCCATCGGTTTTACGCTTGCGGGCTGCCTCCAGCATGGCGTAGGTTTTGCCGACACCGGCGGCGTAACCAAGGAAGATCTTCAGCTTGCCCAACTCTGCGGTAATTTCTTCAGCCTGAGCCAGCTTCAGCATCGCTTCGGGAGAGGGACGTATGTCGTCGTTAGTGGTCATCATTTCTCATGGGGACAGTCATTTTGCCGGAATTTTAAAGAAGGTTTCGTGGATAACTTTCTTTTCATTCTTTCATATCACATTCAGGAGTAGAAAGCATGAGGGATGAATCGTTTTCTGACGTACTGATATTGAGTAATTGTCTGGCAATGGAGAGAGGCATTACAGCCCATTCATTCATCCGGCGGTCGAAAACCGGAACTTGCCCCTGTACAAAGTCAGGCGGAGGTATCGGTGTGAGATCATCTTCATACTGAATCATATCGGGCTCTTCAAAAATCTCACCTTCATATAGGCCATTTTCACTGTTGAACAGATAGGCTTTCATGTTGTGCACCTCATCTTTGTAGTTTCTGCTTCGATTTGAGGGTAGCAGGGAGAATATAAATTGGGTCACTACTGTCCGGTTAATAATTGAATAAATTCAGCTGCTTATATTTGGGTTGC
>CAYQMO010000091.1:0-14359 GCA_964418315.1 uncultured Geobacter sp.
TTCGTCCGCTTCTCAGTCACCGTCACCACCAGGCAGTTATCCAACCCAGCGTAATACTGCCCCAGCGGCACACCGGCTGCAATGCCCTTTTCAAGCAGACCAGCGACAACATCAGAGGCGTTTTTAGGCAGAACGAGGGTGAACTCGTTGAAAGTATCCGCAGATTGCAAAACGGCTACTCCGGAGATATCAGCAAATAATGACTTGGCGTATTCTGCCTTGTCACGGTTCAGGCGAGCCAGTTCGGCCAGCCCCTCTTTCCCCACGGAAGAGAGGAAAATCAAGCCACGCAGGGCGCATAGACCCTGATTACTGCAGATATTTGACGTGGCCTTGTGGCGCTTGATATGCTGTTCGCGAGCCTGCAGCGTCAGCACAAAGCCGCGTTTACCGTTTCGATCCACGGTCTCGCCGACAATGCGCCCCGGCATGTTACGGATATATTTTTTTGTGGCGGCGATGAAGCCGAAAGAAGGGCCGCCGAAAGAGAGAGTGTTACCGAGACTCTGTCCGTCGCCCACAGCGATATCAATGCCGATTTCGCCGGGAGATTTCAATATTCCGAGCGAGATTGGATAGACTGAGCCGATCAACAGTGCCCCGACGCCATGAACCTGCTCTGCCAGAGCGCTGAAATCTTCGATGCTGCCAAAAAAATTGGGGTTCTGAATCAGTACGGCAGCGACAGTGTCATCCAGCAGGGCAGCCAGCGCACTCCGGTTGAGTAATCCGCCCAGAGGTGCAATCTCAACAACCTCTACATCCAGATTGAAGAGATAGGTTTTCACTACCTCTCTTGAAAACGGGCTGACACAGCCGTCGAGAACAATTTTATTCCGACCGGTCACGCGCAGTGCCATCATGGCGGCCTCGGCACAGGCGGTACCGCCGTCGTAGAGCGAGGCGTTTGAGACATCAAGTCCGGTCAGTCGACAGATTGCGGTCTGATATTCAAACAGCGCCTGCAACGTACCCTGAGAGCATTCCGGCTGATAAGGGGTATATGCGGTATAGAATTCGGAGCGATTGGCGAGATGATCCACGACGGAGGGAATGATGTGATCGTAAAATCCGCCGCCGATGAAGTGGATCATCCCCTGTACGTTTTCTCCGGCAATTTCCTGCATCTTGCTGAATGTTTCAAACTCGGACATACCGGGGGGAATGTTTAATGTTTTGGCTCGTAGTTCTCTGGGGATCGGTGCGAAAAGATCTTCAACGCTGGCCGCGCCGATGGCGGAAAGCATCTCGGTGATCTCTGCCGGCGTATGGGGGCAGTAGTGGCTGTCGTTCATAGATGGTCTCCCTACAAGGTTTTTAGGTAGTCGTCGTACTGCCCCTGTGTCATGAGGTTCTTTAATTCTACCTCATCGGCGATTTCAATCTGAGCCATCCAGGCCGCTTCTTCGGCACTTTCGTTGACAACTTCGGGGGCGGTCTCCAGTGATTCATTTACTTTTACCACTTTCCCTGAAAGCGGACTGAAAATATCGCTGGCAGCCTTGACTGATTCAATGCTTCCCATCACGCCGAACTGCGTAACTACTGCGCCGATCTTCGGCAGCTCCACAAAAGTGATATCACCAAGCTCATGCGCCGCATGATCGCTGATGCCGATTGTTCCCACGTTTCCTGCCACTTTTACCCACTCGTGTTCTTTGGTGAAATACATGCTCATTTTTTTCATTCCTCCTTTATTAATTGAGATAAAAAACAATAATCAAAAGCAATAGCACGCGGAAAATGCGGACTTAACGGATAAAGACGGATTTTATTACTTATAAATCCGCCTTTTCCAGCCTTTTCAGATTTGATCCGCGTTCTATGCTTTTAGTTTCAGTTGCGTACCGAGCCATCCTTGAAAAACGGCAGTTCGCAGACTGTCGCCTCCATGCTGACCCGCTCATGGCTGATGGTCAGTTGTGTACCGATGGCCGCAAGTTCCGGTTTGACAAAGCCGATGCCGACGCCTCTGCCGAGAATTGGTGAAAAGACACCGCTTGTGACATTTCCGACGACCTCCCCTGTAGAGCAGATGTCATAATGATGGCGAGGCGAACGGCGTCCGTTCACCTCGAAAGCAATTTTTTTGCGGGCGATACCCTGGTTCTTCAGTCGCAGCAGCGCCTCCTTACCGACAAAGGCTTTATCGAAATTGACAAAACACTCCAGACCCGCTTCAATAGGCGTGGTTTCCTCATCGATATCACTGCCGTAGAGTGAATAGCCGACTTCAAGACGCAGCACATCGCGCGCCCCTAACCCGGCGGGCTTGACCCGTTCATCCGTCAGTAGCAGATCCCAGAGTTCGCAGACTTTTTCCGCCGGAATGAATATTTCATACCCGAGTTCACCTGTATAGCCGGTGCGGCTGACAATTGCTTCGACACCTAGAATGTTCATTGTGATAAATTTGAAATAGGGAATTTTGGCTATCTCATCCCCAAAGAGTTCAACCATCACGTCGCGGGAGAGTGGTCCCTGAAGGTCGAGTTTGCCGGTAGCAGCGGTAATGTCAGTAAATACGCCGCCATGCAGACGCCCCTTGATGACAGCAAAATCCTTTGGGGCAGTTGCGGCATTAACCACAATCATAACTTTGTCAACTGCCAGACGGAACACGATCAGATCGTCGATGATGCCACCCTGTTCATTCAGCAGAAAGCCGTAGCGTGAACGACCAAGTGGAATAGACCGCACGGAAAAAGTAAAAACATCTTCCAGGCCATTACTATCGAAATCACCCTGAAAAATGAACTCACCCATATGGCAGATATCGAAAAGCGAGGCCCTGGTGCGGCACCAGCTATGTTCGGCGATAATGCCTTCATACTGAATCGGCATGTCCCAACCGCCAAACGGTGCCATAAGAGCATTCAATGCACGATGCCGACCGCAGATCGGTGTTGCTTGCAGTTGTTCTTCCATTGTCGGTTATACTCCTCGATATTGATTGTATTCATCTTTTAGAAAATACTGTTTAAGAAGCAACTTTTACTCTTCTTCGTGCAGCGGCTCTGCATGTATGCCAGATTTTAGAATGTCTTCAGCTTCCTGTGGTTTTAACTTTCTTATCTGCTCTGTGCTATAACCAAGCGCCCTTAGATCGGCTTCTTCCTGTAATGTAATCATAAACTTTACACTCGCAGATTTCTGTTCTACTAATTCCAACGACTTATATATGTGATCGAGAGCAGAAAATGCATTTAAATCGAACAGCGTTGAATTAAAAACGAAACCTTCGGAGTTGTTGTCGAATGGTATTTCTGCTGTCTTCATTTTTACCTCTTCATGCTTCTTCACTAACGATTATTACCATACGATGAATTTGAAAAATCACCATTAGGTGCGAGTACGCCTGGAGGGTCTTTAAAGTACATCCAGGCGGTATATAGATTCTCCCCTACGATAACTTGTATCTCTCGGCGTTCATAATGCCTTGGGTGCCCTTCCATTTTATCAAGCACTGACAGCGTAGCACTATCTATCCCGAAAAGTTCACCAACAATTGGATATCTTTGTTCAAAACAGGTGACGTAAGGATACCCGCTTATAAGATACATGGAATAGTTTTCAGAGGTATTCCCTGTGCCATAACTATTGGCATCTTTTAAGAGGTGATGATTTGAATGTCCTGAACGAAGTGTTCCATATACAAATACCAAATGTTTTGACTCCATATATTGTCCCCCAACCCGGACGAGCCGGCACTAAATAAATTCCATATAACTACAGCACCGCAATAGCCTCAATCTCTACCATGACATCTTTAGGTAATCTTGACACCTGGACAGTTGCGCGAGCAGGAGCTTCTCCCTTGAAGTAATTCCCGTAAATACCATTCATAACCTGAAAATCATTGAGATCAGTCAGGTATACTGTCGTCTTCACGACGTTATTCAAGGTAAGACCCTGATCGACAAGAATTGCCGTAAGATTTTCCAATACCTGAGTTGTCTGGGACTCAATTCCTCCCTCTACAATATTACTGGTTGACGGGTCTACAGGGATTTGCCCTGATATAAACAGGAATCCACCCGCTTTAGTCGCCTGTGAATAGGGGCCTATTGCCACTGGTGCCATCTTTGTGTTAACTACAGATTTCATATAATTATCTCCATTGCGGATCTTACTGCCTGTCTTTCTAAGGACTCGACCCAGTCATGAGTAGCCAAAGATAAGCATTTAATTGTGATAATGCAAATGAAAAACAGTGCGTTCAGGCAAGGTAGCATAATCCAGCCAGTGCCTCTTCATGATGATGTTAGTGTGTTGACCTGACTGCATTCGAGTGGTACTTTGTCACTGAAATTGAAGAGACTGAACAAGGGGCATAGATGACGATTCGATGGTATCCGGGACATATGGGGAAGGCGCAGGAAAAAATGGCTGAGGCGATCCGCAGGATTGATGTAATTGTCGAGGTAGTTGACGCCCGCCTTCCTTTATCAAGTTCTAATTGCCAACTGGAGGAGATGCGCCGCAACAAGCCCTGTATAAAAATCCTCAACAAGCATGACTTGGCAGACCCTGCGGTGACAAAAGCCTGGGTACGCTATTTTGAGCAGGAATCAGGTGTCACAGCTTTGCCTCTTTCCGCCAGGCTCCACGCCGATGCAAAGCAACTTCTGAAAATCTGCCAGAAAACGGTGCCGCATCGTGGACGACCAGGATGGCCGCTGCGGGTAATGATCTTCGGTATTCCCAATACCGGCAAATCGACCTTGATTAACACTCTGGCCGGAAAATGCATAGCAAAAGTCGGCGACAAACCGGCTGTAACCACCTGTGGACAACAGATCGACCTCAAAAACGGTATAGTTCTCTCTGATACCCCCGGCATACTCTGGCCGAATATGGACGACCAGGGCGTGGCGTATCGCCTTGCGACAAGTGGGGCGATTGGAGCAAGCGCGCTTGATTACACATCTGTAGGACTCTTTGCCGTTGAATATATTATGGGTAAATATCCGGATCTGCTCAAAATTCGCTATAATCCAGCCGAGTTCCCTGAGACAGCAACCGAAATGCTTGAAATCATCGGGAAACGCCTCGGATGCCTGATGACAGGCGGAGAGATCGATGTACATCGAGCTTCTGAGGCATTTTTGCGGGAGTTACGGGCGGGAAAAATTGGCAGGATCAGCCTGGAAGAACCGATTGACGCATCGTAATGCGGTATCTATGACAGGGGAAAAGTGAGTAGGGTTTGTAGGATTCAGGTTCAAGGTAGACTCTTTTCCTCGTTTTGCCGATCCGTTGATATTGCGACGGCAATAGCTGCGGCCTGCTGGGCCGGCATCCCTTCAGCCCGGCGCTCGTACTCCTCTTCACCACGATCGTCACGCTCCCTGATCTCAACATCTTCCGCCTGTTCCTGCTGACCGGGCAATTCAACACGCAGCTCCTCAACCAGCATAAGCAGAGCCGCCGCCAACGGAAGGGCGAGGAGAGCCCCGATTATGCCCATCAAAACACCCCCGATCAACAGCGACAACAGAATAATCGATGATGGAAGCCGTAATGCACGGCCATAAATCCGGGGAATAATCACCCGGCTTTCAAATTCTTCGTAGATCAGCATCAGCACTAAAACAATGATAATTACTGCCGGAGTGAGTGAGAACGCGGCAACCACTGCAGCTCCCACCGAAAAGATTGGGCCGATGTAGGGCAGGACATCGGCTACACCGGCAAACACCGCTATAGCCAGTGCATTTTGAGCGCCACAGGAGGTCAGGAGAATGAAAACAAAGACTGTCATTAAGGCAGAAGTAATGATCTGGCCACGAACGTAACCACCAACGATCGTTTCAAGGTTCAGCATGATCCGGGAAAGCCTGATGTGGTGGGTGCGTGGAACAACAAGGAAAAGTCCTCCGCGCAGTCGATCCCGATCGATCATGATGTATAGAGCAAGAAAGATGGAACTCACGCTGTATGCGAATATCTCAATTACGCGCGTAGAGAGCGCAAAAACATTTGCCGCTGCCATCCTGATAAGATCTCCGGAATGCACTTTACCAAGAAGATCCGCCAAGGGACTGGTCAGATTTGACACCATCAGCCATTTAGCCAGACCTGCCCGCAAGGCCGGCTCCTGCTCCAGAAGGTCGGTAATCTGTGTAAAGAGTGATGGAATCGTCAATGTGATAATCAGTGCGGTAATCACCAGAAGTGCCGCGAATACAATTGCGATTCCCGCCCCTCTCCTCAAACGTCGCTCTTCAAGCCAGCGGACAGCAGGATTGACAGCGCCGACAATCGTGAGCGCTGCTATGAGTACCAGAACCACCGACTGGAGCTGGGTTAAAACCCATATACCGGCAATGAGCAGCAATATTGCGATAATGGTACCGGGTGATGGTTCGATCCGGATCACGCGGTGACTCCGTTCTTTTGTGAGCGGTTCAGTGATACGTTGATTCAGCATGTTTGCTCCATTTAAGCTTACCTAAATCCTGCAATCAGAAATATTCAGCAAGGCCACTTTTGATCCGTTCAAAATGAGCCAGGTGTTCTGGCGGACGTCCAGCCTCCAGATCACTCTGCTCAGCAGTGGTCAACTCCAGCTCCGGTGACTGCGGTCGCCGTTCCAGATAGAGGGAGCGCCCGGTTTTCAGCGTGATCTTCTCGAATGGATGACGGTAACTTGGATTTTGCAACAGCACAGCTTCGCTGTAGCGTACTCCGGACTCTGAAAGGGTACGGAGATATCCGGCTTCCGTTACAACTTCCCTCCCAGTGGCGATAGCCAGAGCCGCACGGCGCCGTGCAGCCGCATGTTGGAAGCGCCGTTTGTAGGGAAAAGAACAGTAGTTTACCGGTAGCTTAATCTCTTGTTCCAGGCCAAATCTCACTGTCCGTAATGCGCAAAGTTCGGATTCCAGCAGTGTGACCTTCTCACCGTGGATAAAGGTGTATCTACGCTCGATCAAATGGGCAAAGTTATGGGGGGTGAGGCGCATCTGGTGCAGATTCAGATGATCTACCCCAGTTTCGGCCATTTCAACCATCTTCAGCCTCAGCAGAGCTTCTTCCTCCGGCACCGCCGGAATCTCCACCGTCACCGTCGGTATACACCCCACAGCCAGCCGCAGTTTCTTCAGGTTGTGACGAACCGCGCCAAGGTCAAAACGAATTTCGTCCAGACCGGCATCCAGCAGTCGCTTGCACAGATCAGTTGTCAGCATGGTGCCATTTGTGTACATCCAGAGGTGTACAGCATCTCCGCAACGTTTACGCACAGCCGTCAGGTAGGCAAGGGTCAACTCTGGAGTAAGCAGCGGCTCCCCCCCGCTGATGCTTATTCCGCTGAACCCCATTACTGCAACATAGTCGGCATACTCCTCCGGGGAGGCAAAGGCAAGACCGTTGGTCACCGGAGGAGAGTCATCGTCATCTTGAGATGTTGGGCAGTAGAAACAGCGACCATTACAGAGACCGTTAAT
The DNA here is from genome assembly GCA_964418315.1 of uncultured Geobacter sp. Classification (GTDB taxonomy): domain Bacteria; phylum Desulfobacterota; class Desulfuromonadia; order Geobacterales; family Pseudopelobacteraceae; genus JACRCG01. Next base: position 7,452 of record CAYQMO010000091.1, read on the forward strand.
GAACAGGCATGACCAACTCCCGTCACCACAACAGCGGCAGCCAGGGGAGAGACCGTTGCAATCCACCTTGCTATCGGCATAACCGAAGGCAGCGTGCTGACCTAGCCAGCGCAGCAGGTTCTTTCGTTCGGCATTTGCTGCAATAAGTTGCTCAGGGTTGGCAAAAGTCAGCAGGTCATACTGCAGACCGTATTCACGACGGTTGGCTTCAATATGCTGTTGTTGGAGCAGCAAGCCGGAATCAGGGTGGGTGTGGAGGAATGGAATGACAGTCACTTGAATCCTTTCGTGCTACATCTGAGCTCACTTTCAGGTTTTTTTCCGTAACCGCCAACCTTCCTTATTAACCTGAGGAACCCGTGAAAGTGCCAGCGAATCGGGAGGGACATCTATCGTGACAGTTGTACCGGCAGCAACCAGCGAGTTGCGCCCTACTGTGACCGGCGCTACCAGTTGTACGTCACTGCCGATAAAGACATCATCGCCGATAACGGTGCGATGCTTTTTTACGCCGTCGTAGTTGCAGGTAATGGTGCCGCAGCCGATATTGACATCGCGACCGATTTCGGCGTCGCCAAGATAGGTCAGGTGTGACGCTTTTGAACCTTCCCCCATGACGATTTTTTTGGTTTCGACGAAATTGCCGATCTTTACTTTTTTACCCAGCACCGTACCGGGGCGGAGATGAGCCATCGGTCCGACAGACACATCCTCGCCCAACTCTGAACTCTCCAGTACGGACGATGCTTTGATGTGGCAATCATCGCCAATCCGGCAGTCGGAGATGCTGACCGCCGCTTCGATTTCGCATCCGCTGCCTATGATCGAGCCGCCGCCTATCCGGCAACCGGGGTGGATTGTCGTATCAGCACCGATTGTGACGCCGTGATCGATATAAGTCTGATCAGGGTCGATCAGGGTGACACCGCTCAGCATATATTCACGGTTGATGCGACTGCGTAAAATGCGGGCGGCCTCGGATAGCTGTACGCGATCGTTTACCCCCATTATCTCGTCGGCATCCGCTGTCGGTAGAGCCAGGCAGGTCAACCCCTTCTTTACGGCAATGGCCAGCAGGTCGGTCAGATAGTATTCTCCCTGTGAGTTATCATTGCTTATCTCTTTGATATTGGCGAACAGAAAGCCGGAGTCCATGCAGTAAATGCCGCTGTTGATCTCACGGATCTCGCGTTCTTCCGAAGTGGCGTCCTTCTGCTCGACAATAGCGGTAACTCGCCCGGAGTCATCACGAACGACGCGGCCGTAGCCGAAGGGATCATCCATAAATGCGGTCAACACCGTTATGACCGCCCCGTTATCGCGGTGGTATGCCAGCATGTTTCGCAATGTTTCAGAGCGGAGTAACGGGGTGTCTCCGCAGAGGATAAGAACGGTGCCGCTAAAACCAATCAGCGCATCAAGAGCGCAGGCGACGGCATGCCCTGTTCCCAACTGCTCTTCCTGCATGGCAGATCGAATATCGGCTGAACCGCGAAAAACAGCCTGCACCGCAGTCGCCTGATGGCCAATCACCAGCACTATCGGATCAGAACCGGCTTCCCGGGCGGCTGCGACCGGCCAGGCAATCATGGGCAGACCGGCAATCGGATGAAGAACCTTGATTAAGCCGGATTTCATACGGGTACCCTTTCCGGCGGCAAGTACTATAGAGGCAAGAGGTAGCATATCGGGTAACTCCAGTTGGAAATGTGGTAAATCAATTTTTGCCACTCTATGCGATTACCGGCCAAAGCGTCAAGAGATTAGCGAAGTTGCAGGTGTCAGAGCACTGCTGACGCAAAGCACTAATTTTTCCCTTTGACATCTCAATGTCACTCTGCTATATCAATAAAACTTGATATATATAAATCTTGCACCTTGATATATTATGCTAAACACCTTTAAAGCACTAGCTGATCCATGTCGTCTCCGCCTGACTGCGGTTCTTTTGGCCGGTGAATTCACCGTTCAGGAATTAACCGGGATAATGGCCATGGGGCAGTCGAGGATTTCCAGGCACCTGAAAATCCTGACCGAAGCGGGGGTGCTCTCCGTCAAGCGCCAGGGAACCTGGAGTTACTTTCGGGTTGGCGAAGCGAACAGTTTCTTTTCTACCATTCGCGTTACCTTTGAGCGGGAAATGGCAACTCTGCCTGAACGGCAGCGCGATTTGAACGCAGTTGCGGCAACTTTTGAGGAGCGACGAAGGCGCAGCCAGGAGTTTTTCGATCAGCATGCCCGGCAGTGGGATGACCTGGCCAGGACTCTACTGCCGGTTCCCGAGTACCGGCAGCGCTTGCTTGAGCTTGTACCGCAGGGTGGAACGGTTCTGGAAATCGGTGTCGGCACCGGCGGACTTTTGACCGAACTGGCGGCACGAGCGGCACGGGTGATTGGCGTCGATCACTCTCTGGCGATGCTCGAGGAAGCCGGTCGAACGGTGGCGGATAACGGCCTTGCCAATATTGATCTCCGTTTGGGAGAAATGACCCACCTGCCGCTCCCCAATGCTGCCGTTAGTGCTGTAGTGGCCAACATGGTGCTGCATCATGCCGCCGATCCGGCGGCAGTTCTCGTGGAATTCCGGCGGGTTCTGGCTTCTGGCGGCACTCTGCTGCTGGCCGATCTTGCCCGTCACGAGCGCGAGCTGGCAAGGAATCAGCTTGCCGATCAATGGCTAGGTTTTGAGGAGACGGAACTTTCTCTCTGGCTGAGAGCGGCAGACTTTGTCTCGGTAAACTGTGAACGTATTGACGCGGGTAGCGGTCAGGAATCTGTGCTGATTATAAGAGCCTCTACATAAACAAGATAAATCAACCACAAAAAGGAGAAACAGCATGTCACAAGATTACATCGTAGCAGATCTTAAACTGGCCGATTGGGGTCGCAAAGAGATAAGGATCGCTGAAACGGAGATGCCTGGCCTGATGGCCATCCGCGAAGAATTCGCCGCAGCGCAGCCGTTGAAAGGAGCGCGCATCACCGGGTCGCTCCATATGACCATCCAGACCGCCGTGCTGATAGAAACACTGACCGCCCTCGGCGCCCAGGTACGTTGGGCTTCGTGCAATATCTTCTCGACTCAGGATCATGCCGCCGCTGCGATTGCTGCGGTCGGAGTACCGGTCTTCGCCGTGAAGGGGGAGACACTGGAGCAGTACTGGGATTACACTCACCGAATCTTCGAATGGAGTGACGGCGGCTACTCCAACATGATCCTTGACGATGGCGGCGACGCTACCCTGCTGCTGCATCTGGGTGCCAGAGCTGAAAAAGATATCTCCGTGTTGACAAACCCTGCTTCGGAAGAAGAGACCATTCTTTATGCGGCGATTAAAGCCAAGCTGGCTGTAGCGCCAACCTGGTACTCCACCCGTCTGGCAGAGATCAGGGGTGTAACCGAAGAGACCACCACCGGTGTCCATCGTCTCTATCAAATGCATGAGCGGGGAGATCTTAAATTCCCGGCAATCAACGTCAACGACTCCGTCACCAAGTCGAAATTCGATAACCTCTACGGATGCCGCGAATCCCTGGTAGACGGTATCAAGCGCGCCACCGACGTCATGATCGCCGGCAAGGTTGCCCTGATCTGCGGTTATGGCGACGTCGGAAAAGGTTCTGCTCAGGCAATGCGCGCACTTTCTGCCCAGGTATGGGTAACTGAAATCGATCCTATCTGCGCTCTTCAGGCTGCAATGGAAGGTTATCGTGTCGTAACGATGGAGTATGCAGCCGATAAAGCTGATATATTTGTCACCTGCACCGGTAACTATCATGTCATCACTCACGATCATATGATCGCCATGAAGGATCAGGCCATTGTCTGCAATATCGGCCATTTCGACAATGAGATCGAAGTAGCGGCGCTGGAAAAATATCAGTGGGAAGAGATAAAACCACAGGTGGATCACATCATCTTCCCCAACGGCAAGCGTATCATCCTGCTGGCCAAAGGACGCCTGGTCAATCTCGGCTGCGGCACCGGTCATCCCAGTTATGTGATGTCATCTTCCTTCGCCAACCAGACCATCGCCCAGATCGAGCTGTTCTGCAATCCAGGCAAATATCCGGTTGGCGTCTATGTCCTTCCGAAGCATCTGGACGAAAAGGTTGCCCGCTTACAACTTAAGAAATTAAACGCGCAGTTGAGTGTTTTGACTGATGAGCAGGCCGCCTACATCGGCGTGCCGAAGCAGGGGCCGTACAAGGCCGATCAGTATCGGTACTAGTAAAATGCAAGACCTCCGAGGTTTTGAAAACCTCGGAGGTCTTCTGGGGATGGGCTGTTATGGAATGCCGCGTGGGGTGCGCCGCCTGCTGTATTGCACCTTCAATATCTTCGTCGATTCCCGGCATGGCTGGCGGCAAGCCTGCCGGTGTTCGCTGCCACCAGTTGACCGATGATAACCGATGTATGCTCTTTGACAATAACGAACGTCCGGCGGTCTGCAGGAATCTCAAAGCGAGTGAGGAGATGTGCGGGGCAAGCAGTGCTGAAGCAATGGATATACTGACCGACTGGGAGAAGTTGACGCATCCGGCGCCTACTTCTTCCGGCCAGACAGGTTAATCTCGGATTTTGTGCAGCATAATATTACGTCTGCTCAGACGGATTGCCTGAATGCGGCGCGGCATCATCAAAAATAGCGTTAAAGAGATCAATAACAGAGAAAAAGCCATGATCAACGGGTGGGCAACAGCGAGAACAAGCGGCGTCAGAGCCAGGCGGGTAACAGCTCGAATAACTGAATGCCGGGCGATGAAATCAGCCAAAGGGGGGCTGTTGCGATAGTAAAATGCCACAATAGCCCGACCTGGAGCATTGGTAAGAAGGAACTCATCACGGAAATTCCGCAATAACTGCACCTGTGGATGCAGATAGCTGCCATACGCCGCCGTGGCGATGAAACAGCCGCCACCGCCGGAGCTGCTGCTGGTTCCGGTGATAGTACTACCATTGCCGGTAGAGTTGTACACACTGCCTCCGGTTGGTTCGGTAACCTTCGGTGTGCTCGAGTCAGTGCTGAAACTGGCGCTGTGATTATCAACAATCGTGGTATTGACAAGCAGCAGGGCTACTTCATCAAAGCCGCTCACCGTGTAAGAGTCGCTACCGGAGTTAGCGGCTACTTCTGAAATGGCGCCGCCGACTTTCTTAAATACTACGGCTTTAATTCCGCTGGTTTTGTTGAGAGAAAGGGTTAGTGTGGACGATGATGGTAGAAACGCATAGTAGGCAAACGAATAATGGGGAAGAGTTTTGATGTTGTTTACCGGGTATGTCGAGTAGGTGGCAACAGGGGAGTAGGCACGCAAAGGTATGGAATCGATTTCAGATTTATGGGTTGACCAGTCTCTGGTATAGACGCGTTTGGCAAAACTAAAGAAATCGTTACCAAGTGAACTACCATATCTGGAAGAAAGCACACTGTCCAGCACCGGTGCCATTGGAATATCTGCCTCGCCGCCAGGGCTGGGTCTGCTTGCCAAATTTTCCCAGATGCCGCGAATAGCGTCGGTGCCATACTTTTCAGATAGATACCGATTTAAGATCCAGCGACCGTAGCCGCCACCAGTTGAGATGCTTGCATCAATATCAAGGGACAATGCGCTCTGTGTGAACCAGCTTGTGGCATAGCTGTAAAGCTGGTTTACGCTGTCATACAGCTCGTCTTCCATCCAGGTGGAGGTTGCCTCGGCATACCAGATATCAAAATAGTAGTTGTAACCGTACTGGATGGCATGGTGGTATTCATGAGCTGCAGTGATCTGCAGGCTCTGAAGCGGGCTGTAGGAACCCGTTTTATAGATGGAGTCGGTAAAGTTGTTATCCAACTCCATCCAACTGGTGAATGCGTTAGGGTGGCTTGCCGTTGAAGCAGACTGGTCACTGTTGGTAATTCCGTATAGTTTTTGCGGGGCGAGATCGAGGAGATATACATCGTATGGCACGTTACTACCAGCGGTAGGAGCAAGTAGCCACTGCATGGAAGTGTAGGAAGCGGCAACATAATCGAAGGTTTGCGCAACTGTTTGCACCCAGGAGAACGATGGCACAGCGTCGGCACCAGTCAGGGTGTAGTGGATTTTAAACTTGTTGGAAGGCGACAGGTACGTCTGTTCGCCACTAAGATTAGGTTTTGCAAGCTGCTTTGCAAGGATCTTCTGTGTCGATGGCTCCAACATTTTCCAGTCGCGGCGCAGGCCATGCTTGAGCGGCATGCCGCAGCGTGCTGATTCCACTGTTTCCGGTGAAACCGACAGTACCGACTTTTGCAACTGGGTATTTCCTGCTTCACCAAACTGTTGCAGATAGTAATCATCCAGAGTTCCGGCCGTTACGTTTGCTGAAAGTGGAAACAGAGTAATAATACAGAGTGTCAGTCGCGCCAGGAAACTGTTCATCAATCTACCATCCTTTTGCCGGCCCGCAAGGGGACGAGTGTAGTTATGCCTCGTTCAACGGTTATGTCGGTGTTATAGGGGCCGCTGCCAACGGAATACGTTCCGGCGGAGAGAACGACCACAAAAAAACCATTGTTATCGGTTTGAACCGTGACAGGTTGTTTGCCTGCAGCGGAGATCAGCAACTGAACATTTGGATAGGGCTTGAATCCACTGTTGTCGCCTAGTTTGCCCCCGGAGCTTTGCAGATAACAGATGCCGGCTATAACGCCGGAGTCATCCGGGAGAGGGTTCGGTTCAAGCTGCTTTGCCTGAGCTGTCAGTACAACAGGCCGCATTTTTTCCCGTACCGCCACAAAAGCGGTGCCTTCATCTGCCGGGCCTGGAGTAAAGGCGGTACCATTGAAGTGATAGTAATTCCAAGCATCGGCTGGGCGTTTACTCGCCGCAGATAGCGATGTCGAGAGGAGGGTGCCGGCTAAAAAAACAAGTAAAAAAGT
>CAYQMO010000092.1:0-14348 GCA_964418315.1 uncultured Geobacter sp.
CCCCTACGTATATAATCTATAGGGGGGGCAGGTTTGCGTTATGTCCTTGAATAAAAACAGACTGTTATAAAGTTGGGAAAAGTTAGAATTATAGTGACTGCTCAAGACAGTCAACACAGAACCCGCTGTCCAGTGTGTTTGATAACCGCCAGGCCAGTACTTTGCGCGAATACCAATCGGTTACTGCTGCCAGATACCCGGAAAGTTGCCAACAACTTCTTTCGGCAGGGTCAGTTGGTTTTTAGATGTTTTTCGTGCAAGCATATTCCTTACCTCCTTACTTACAGCATATCTTATTTCATTATTGGCTTCAATTCATTATTGTATTCTCCAAACTCTTTTTTCACACTCCAGTTTGCCGGTACAATCACACATACCGGAGCGGATCGTTCAATCCTGCCTCAGCAAAGCCCTTTAAACGCAAGCGACAGGAATCACATCGGCCGCAGGAGAGACCAACATCGGTCGGATCATAGCATGAATGAGTAAGTGCATAATCAACTCCCAACTCGACACCACGCCGGATAATATCTGCCTTGCTCAGGTTGAGCAGCGGGGCGTGTATTTTGAGTGGCGCTGAACTCTCGACTCCAGCCTTGGTAGCCAGGTTGGCCATTTTTTGAAATGACTCGATATACTCCGGTCGACAGTCCGGATAGCCGGAATAATCGAGGGCGTTGACGCCGATATAGATATCTGATGCACCCAGAACTTCCGCCCAACCGAGGGCAAAAGAGAGGAAAATGGTGTTGCGCGCCGGTACGTAGGTAACCGGAATGTCGTCACCAACGCCATCTTTCGGCACATCAATATCTGCCGTGAGGGCGCTCCCCCCCATCAGGCGCAGATCAAATTCAACCACCAGATGCTCTGCCGCTCCAATCGTCTTGGCATTCTGCCGGGCAACTGAAAGTTCAACACTGTGGCGCTGCCCATATGAAAAACTGATGGCGTAGGGGATAAAACCGTCTGCTTTGGCAATTGCCATGCAGGTGGTGGAATCAAGGCCGCTGCTGTATAAAACTACCGCTTTTCGTTGCATGATATGGGTCTCCCTGGTTTTTAGAATGCATCACACGGTGCGTATCTTATGTATCACAGTTGACAGCGCAAAAACATAGTTCGTGATTGATTTTATTAGTAAAGTGACTACCATTGTGCTAATAATATGGTCACTATGCAGAGGGGGTTTTATGCTTTCAGTCGGAATCAAGGAGTTAAAGAGCAAGTTGAGCAGTTATATTGATTCAGTCGAAATGGGCGAGGAGGTTATAATCACCGAGCGAGGTCGTGAAGTCGCGCTCATTATCCCGATTACTTCGGAGAGGCGCGCCCTGGCCGGTCTTGTCAAGGAGGGGAAGGCTCGTTATGGAAGCGGTAAGCCAAGAGGGACCTCAGGAATTGAACTGAACGGAAAGCCACTTTCAGATACCGTACTTGAGGAACGCCGGTGATTCTGTATCTGGATACAAGCAGCCTCGTAAAACTGTATGTACCGGAGCCGGATGCGGATAGGATCAAAGCTCTGGTTACGGAGGCCGCATCTGTAGTGACAAGCCGTATCGCCTGTCCGGAGTTTTATTCAGCGGTAACACGACGCTTGAACAGTAAGGAAATTACCAGGAAAAATTATGAGCTTCTCTGTGCCGCCTTTTCTGTTGACTGGCAGCGTATGTATGCGCTCGATTTTGATGAAATAGAAGCGGGCAAGCTGGTTTGTAAGCACGATCTGCGCGGAGCCGATGCCATTCATCTCGCGTCGGCAAAACTACTTGCTTATTGTGATGCCTCGCTGGAAATAGTTTTTTCATCTGCTGACAGGAAGTTGAACAAGGCTGCAGAGAATGAAGGGTTTACGCTTGCAGTCGAGCAACGTCTTTAAATCTGTGTGGGCAAACGGCTCTTCACTATTCTGAATAACCGGATTTTGAATTGCAATTTTACGCATATTGAGTACAATAAGTCCACTTTTCTCATGGGTCTCCGCCGGAGAAAAGATCATCCTAACGATGAGGTCTGCCGGAATGCAGACCTTTTTCAATTGAGGCGACATGCGACTGAAAGAAGAACAGATCCGTGGACTGGCGGAAAAAGTTTATAACGATCTGGTGGCTGAAAACCTGATAACGCCGCGTGGCGAGCGGGGAGCTGTTGTTGCCGGGATTGCCGGTGCTATGTCAAAAAACTTTGCCGCTGAGCAGAAGCTTGTGCGGGATGCGGAAAAGCTGCTTGATGAAACGCTTGATGCGATGGGAAGCGGTGCCGCCCAGATTGACCGCCGCCGCATGCTGAAGATGGTTAAGGATAAGTTGGCGAAAGAACGAAAGATCGTCCTGTGAGGTTTTACTATGTCGTTATCGGAAGACCGTATTTCAACGATTGCCCATGAAATAATCACCTGCATCTGGCGGGACGATCTGGCAGATGTATCTGATGATAGCCGCGCACTGAGGAGGGTGAAGCAGTCGCTGGAAGCTTTTTTTGGCGCTGTGGATGATATCGAAGAGGCGGTCAAGTCAAAACTCCGCAACAAAGCTCCTGGAAGCCGCGATTATGATGTCCTTTATCAAAAGTTCTACCATGATGAAATGGCCAGGAGAAAGTTATAGTGGTTCGATTCCACACACCAAGCCCCGCTAGTCTGCTGCTCGTCTGTACCAGAATGATGCTGTTATTCTTCCCGGCTCTTACCTCATCTGCCGATGACTATTTAAACCGGGCAGCGGAACAGTATCGCGAAAAAGATTTCGGGGAGGCATATACTCTCTCGGCCAAATCTTCCGATCTGTCTCAGCGGGCGTTTCTGCGCGGTATGGCAGCCTTTCGGCTGGATAAATTTGAAGAAGCTGCGTTATTGCTGGCAGAAGCGGAGCAGAAACTGCCGCTGATAGCAGATTATGCCGCTATTTATCAGGCTGAGGCGCTGCAGAAATTGAAGCGCTATCCCGCTGCATTTGCAAAAGCTGCTGCTATCCCGTCGGCATTTCCCACTTCCGGGCTGATCCGCCGTTCTGAAAAACTGGCTGCCGATATTCTCTACGAAGCGGGAGATTATAAGGGCGCCCTCAAATCATATCAGACATACATCGAAAAATATGCTTCGGGTGGCGATGCCGTTAATGCAAGCTTTTACTCGGCACGTTGCAGGGAAGAGCTTGCTGACCTGAGCGGTGCGCTGTCAATCTACCGGAGTATCTGGCTGAATAATCCTGCGTCCCCCCTTGCGGCAAAGTCGCAGGAGCGGCTTGATATGCTTGAAAAATCTCCACTCAAGCAGGTTCCCTATACGGCGGAAGAACTTATTAAACGTGCTTCTGCTCTCTATACCCATAATGAGTTCAGCGCCTCCCTGAAAACTCTGGAAATTATCCCTGTTGCATCTTTGCCTCTGGCCATTATTAACCGGATCGACCTTCGTGCCGGCATGGCTCAGTATCGACTGCGTCGCTATAAACTGGCTGAAAAGCAGTTTGCCAAAGTCGTCGCCACTGCTCTGACCGAAACTCGTTCTGAAGCCCGCTTTTGGCTGGCCAAGTCACTTGACAGGCAGGATATGAAAGAGCGCGCCCTGGCTATGTATCTGGAGTTGGCCGGTGAGGGGAAAAAACAGGAATTTGCCGACGATGCCCTGATTGAGGCTGCCGGATTACAACGCAGTCTCGGACAGTATGCTGAAGCGAGCCGTTTGTTTGAAAAGGCTGCCAGGCTTTTCACCGAATCCAGAAAAGTCGCCGGGCTAACATGGAATTCCGCGTGGTGTCGCTATCTGGCGGGTGAATACCAAGCTGCCGTCGATATGTTAAAAGGATTGCTAAGCGACGAAACACAGCGCGAAAGCACCTTGTACTGGCTCGCCAGGGCGCTGGAGAAGAAGGGGGACGTTGCCGCTGCTGCCCCGTATTACCGCACTCTTCTGGACGAATTTCCCGCCGGTTTCTATGCCACCTGGTATCGTGACCAGAAAGGAATCAAGGACAATCGGGAAACGCTTGGCAATCGCAACGCCATGACGGAACTCCCGCTCCTCGCTGGATTTGACAAGCCGCGACTGCTGGCATCACTTGGTATGCTTGAAGAAGCGCGAGCAGAGGCGGCTGCCGTCCGAAAAAAAAATGGTGATAAGAAAGGGCAGTTCCCCGCACTTGCCAGGCTTTATCTCGAAATGCACGACTATGGATTGGCAATTTCCCTGTTTATGCAGAACCGTCCGGTTGCCTGGGAAAAGGGAACTCTGCCGCTCTGGACGGCCGGTTATCCCCGTGGCTACACGGAACTTGTCACTCAAAATGCCAAGCTGAACGGGCTGTCAGAGGGATTGGTATATGCCCTGATCCGTGCTGAAAGCGGCTTTGCCCCGGCTGTAAAATCGAGAGCCGGAGCGATCGGATTGATGCAGATGATGCCTGCCACCGCCAAGATGACCGCACGGGAAAAAGGGGAATTTAATCCCCAAAATCTGATGGTACCGGAATACAATATCCGCCTCGGTACGAAGCATCTTCATGACCTGATGAAAGAGCAAGGGGGCGATGTTGTCTCCGTTGCTGCGGCCTATAATGCCGGATCGGGGGCGCTGGAGCGATGGAAGAAAAAATACAAGGGGCTGAGTGTGGATGAATTTATTGAGAATATCCCATACGAGGAAACCCGTAATTATGTGAAAAAGGTGTACGCCTCTGCGGAAACCTATCGCCAGTTGTATGGGATCAAATAAAGGATTATGCTACAAAAAAAATCAAAAAAAATCGTACATCGTCGGTGCACCCCTTCTGGACAAACTGCCAAAAAGAGAGTTGGATTTTCTCGCCGATGCCGTGACACCTAATGGATGTGAAAACTGTTGATAAACCGCTTGTAATAACCAGAAAGCACCCATGACCCCAACCATACACAATACCCTCAAAACAATCTTCGGTTTCCACGAATTCCGCTCTCCTCAACAGGAGGTCATTGAGCGAATTGTGGTAGGAGAAGATGTTTTTCTTGTCATGCCGACCGGTGGCGGCAAGTCGCTCTGTTATCAGATACCGGCGTTGCATCGGGATGGCGTGGCTGTTGTCGTATCGCCGTTGATCGCCTTGATGAAAGATCAGGTTGATGCGCTGATTGCCAACGGGGTGAGGGTCGCCTTCCTTAACTCTTCGCTCTCTTCTGCCGAAGCTGCCGGTGTTTATCGCCAGTTGGCTGGCGACTCGCTCGATCTGCTGTATGTTGCTCCGGAACGTCTGATGATGGCGGATTTTCTGGATATGCTCGGAACATTGAAACTTTCCCTGTTCGCCATTGACGAAGCGCACTGCATTTCGCAGTGGGGACATGATTTTCGTCCTCAGTACACACAACTGGGTCGCCTGCGAGAACTCTTTCCGTCGGTCCCGATGGTGGCGATGACCGCCACTGCTGATCCGGAGACCCGCAAGGATATCCTGAACCAGTTGGGATTGTCGGGCGCTGCCGTTTTTGTTGCCGGATTTGATCGGCCCAATATCACCTATACGGTTATTCCGAAACAGAAACCGCTGGTCCAGCTTGGATCTTTCCTGAGCGGGAGACGTGACGAAGCCGGAATTGTCTACGCCTTGAGCCGCAAGCGTGTGGAAGAGGTGGCGGAGCGGTTGCGGGATGCCGGATTCAACGCCGCCGCCTATCATGCCGGACTGCCGGACAATGAGCGCAGGCGGGTTCAGGAAGCGTTCCAACAGGATGATATCCGGATTGTGGTGGCAACGATTGCTTTTGGCATGGGGATCGATAAATCAAACGTGCGCTTTGTCGTGCATTATGATATGCCCAAGAGCGTTGAAAGCTATTATCAGGAAACGGGGCGAGCAGGGCGTGACGGATTGCCTTCTGAAGCGCTGATGCTCTTTGGTATGGGTGATGTTATGACCGCCCGCAAGCTTATTGAAAATAGTGACAATGCCGCACGGGTCAAGATTGAGATGCAAAAGCTGAATGCCATGGTAGGTTATGCCGAGGCATTGACCTGCCGTCGCAGGGCGCTGTTATCCTATTTTGGTGATCTGCGCGAACATGAGTGTGATAATTGTGACATCTGCACCGATCCGCCCAAACGCTTTGATGCCACGGAGCTGGCGCGCAAGGCGCTTTCCTGCGTATATCGACTCGGCGAACGTTTTGGTATGATGTATGTCATAGAGGTGCTGCGAGGGAGCAGGAATCAGCGAGTGCTTGATATGAAGCACGACCGGCTGTCAACCTGGGGCATCGGTGCCGATACGTCGGCGGTGCAGTGGGAGAACATCATGCGCCAGTTGATCCATCTGGGCTATCTGGTGCAGGATTTTACCCGCTTTGGCGCGTTGGGACTCTCTGCTGCTGCGCGTCCGGTTCTAAAGGGAGAGATGCAGGTTATCCTCGGGTTGCCGCGTGATGCAGTGGAGACAGTGGAAAAGGGGAAGAAACGGGCTGGTGGCCGAAAAGATTACGACCAAGCTCTGTTTGACGCTCTGCGGGCTCTGCGTAAACAGATTGCGGACGCCGCTTCGGTTCCGCCTTTCGTGGTATTTTCTGATGCAACTCTGGCCGAAATGGCTCGCAACCGACCGACAAATTCAAGGGATATGTTGCAGGTAAGCGGCGTCGGCGAACATAAGCTGCAAAAATATGGTAAGGAATTTATAAATGTTATTTCCGGTTACAATAAGGATAATTCTGAAAAAAAAGCTTCAGGTTTTTCGGATAAAGATCTGGCGCTGACCATGAGCGACACCCAGAAAGAGACGCTGCGAATGTATTGCGAAGGATATAATCTCTCTGGCATTGCAGCACAACGCGGCCTGAAAAATTCAACCATAGCTGCTCATCTGGAAGAGTTGCACAACCTGGGAGCTGATGTCGATTTGTTACAGTTTGTCGAAGCTGACAAAGTCGCGGCCATTCGCGCCAGATTAAAAGAGGTTGGTCCTGGTAGTATGTCGTTGATAAAGGAAGGCTTGCCTGAGTCAATTAACTACGAAGATATCCGGTTTGTCCGGGGAGCCTGGAATAGCGGGCAGAGATGAGTGAGAGATTCTATGAAGAAATCAAGGAGAGCTGGAATATATGAAACAGGCACGCGCAATCGTCATAACCGGCAACGGTACCAACTGCGAGATGGAGGCGGCCCATGCCTGCCGGTTGGGGGGCTTTGACGAAACTGTTATTGCCCATATTGCCGAAATCCTTTCCGGTGAAATCCGGCTGGACGATTTTCATTTTTTAAATCTTACTGGTGGCTTTCTTGACGGCGATGATCTGGGGAGTGCCAAGGCGCAGGCCAATCGCTTGAAACACGCTGCTGTCAGCGGTACCGGAGAAAAATTGGTGGAACAGTTCAGCCGTTTTATTGCGGCAGGCAAGTTGATCCTCGGAGTCTGCAACGGTTTCCAGTTGATGGTAAAAATGGGGATGCTGCCCGGTTTTGACGGAGAATATTTGCGTCAGACCGTTACGTTGACACATAACGACTACGGCCGTTTTCAGGATCGCTGGACCTATCTGCAGGTCGATCCATCTTCTCCCAACGTATTTACCCGTGGAATCGACAAGGGAATATATTTGCCGGTTCGTCACGGTGAAGGGAAATTCATCTGCGATTCAGATGCTACTCTTGCGAGGATTGAAGCCGGTCATCTTGCCGTGTTACGCTACAGCGATGCTGGCTATGCAAAAGCTACGATGGAGTTCCCTGCCAATCCAAACGGCTCAACTAATGCCATTGCCGCCCTGTGCGATCCAAGCGGTCGCTTGATGGGACTGATGCCGCATCCGGAGGCATTTGTCCATTATACCCAGCATCCCCGCTGGACGCGGGAAGAGCTGCCGGAAGAAGGTGACGGTTTAATCCTGTATAAAAATGCTGCAGAGTATGTTAGAAAAAATCTAGTCTGAATAACACGGAGCAACGGAGCAACAGAGAAAGGCAATAAATAGATTTTTTGAGAGAGGCTTTGAGCTATTCTAATATTTAAAATCTCATATTTTCTCCCGAAAAAGGTTGGTCATTTCTCCGTTGCTCTGTTGCTCCGTGTTATTTCATTTAAGTGGAGCCTTTAAGCTATGAAATTATCCCGTCCTCAAGAAGAATGCGGTGTTTTTGGAATTTACAATCACTCGGAGGCCTCCAACCTGACCTATCTTGGTCTCTACGCCCTCCAGCACCGGGGTCAGGAAAGCTGCGGTATTGTCTCCTCTGACGGCAATTCCCTGCACGCTCACAAGCGAATGGGACTGGTCGCCGATGTCTTCAGCAATCCTGAAGTGTTCAAGAAACTGCCTGGGAAGTCAGCGATTGGCCATGTTCGATACTCTACTGCTGGTGCATCGGTAGAAAAAAATGTGCAGCCGATCATGGTCGATTATTCCCGTGGTTCGATTGCGGTTGCCCACAACGGAAATCTTGTCAATGCCCAACTGCTGAAGGCCGAATTGGAAGCCTACGGATCGATCTTCCAGACGACGATGGATACGGAGATAATCATCCACCTTATTGCAGCATCCAAAACTAATTCGCTGGTTGACCGAATTACGGATGCTCTAAAGCGTGTTCAGGGTGCCTACTGTTTTCTGTTTTTAACCGAGACCCGCATGATTGCGGTGCGTGACCCAAATGGCTTCCGTCCGTTATGCCTCGGAAAGCTTGGTGACGCTTGGGTTGTTGCCTCCGAAAGCTGCGCGCTGGATCTTATTGAAGCCGACTTCGTTCGCGAAATAGCTCCTGGAGAAATGGTTCTCTGTACAAAAGAAGAGGGTGTAAAGTCTTTCTTCCCATTCAAAGAGATAGAACAGACCCCATGTATCTTCGAATTTGTTTATTTTGCCCGACCAGATTCGTACATATTCGGCAGAAATGTCTACCTGGCTCGTAAGGAGCTGGGACGGCAGTTAGCCCGCGAATATCCGGTGGATGCCGATGTCGTCATTGCAGTTCCTGATTCCGGTATGCCTGCTGCAATGGGCTATGCCGAGGAATCAGGAATTCCGTTCGAACTCGGCTTGATCCGTAACCACTATGTTGGCCGGACTTTTATCGAACCTGCACAGTCCATTCGTCACTTCGGTGTCAAGATCAAGCTTAATCCGGTAAGGGAGCTGCTCAAAGGCAAGCGCGTAGTCATAATCGACGATTCTATCGTACGCGGCACCACCTCGCGCAAGATTGTCAAAATGGTGCGCAATGCCGGAGCGCTGGAGGTGCACCTCCGGATATCTTCCCCGCCAACGAGCTACCCATGCTATTACGGCATCGATACACCAAACCGCAAGGAACTTATTTCGTCATCTCACACAACTGATGAAATCTGTCGCTATGTTACTGCCGATACACTTGGGTATCTCTCTGAAGAGGGACTGTGCTCCTCGATCGGACATGGTGATACCCGCTACTGTAAAGCCTGTTTTGCCGGTGATTACCCGGTTGCATTCCCAAAACCTGTTGTTAAACCCCAGATGGGACTATTTGAAGAGGAGGATTTAGAATATGTGTGATCGTGAACAATTAAAGAAGATCATCCTGGATTTATCGTACGAAAAGCGTTTGGTAACACTGGCATCCGGTCGTCAAAGTGACTTCTATTTTGATGGCAAGCAGACCACGCTCCATGCAGAAGGGGGCTTTCTGGTCGGCAAGCTCTTCTATGAAGCCATCAAGGACGTTGAAAATGTTCAGGCGGTTGGCGGCATCACAATGGGAGCGGATCCTATTGCTACGGCGACCTCAATTGCCGCCCATCTGGCCGGTGTACTCATGCATGCCTTTATTATCCGCAAGGAGCCAAAAGGGCACGGTACCGGCCAGTGGCTGGAAGGTCGCAAGAACCTCCCCGCTGGGACCAGAGTCGTCATCGTGGAAGATGTCGTTACCACTGGCGGCTCTTCAATGAAGGCGGTGCGCCGTGCTGAGGAGGAGGGATTAGTTGTGCTCGGTATTGTGACATTGGTTGATCGCGAAGAGGGCGGTCGCGAGAATATCGAGGCGGAAGGATACTGGCTGAGGGCGCTCTTTACCAAGAGTCAATTGGTTGGATAGCCAACTTTGAATGAGCCTCGTGGAATTCTGCGAGGCTTTTTTGATCTTTTCGCATTTACTCTTGAACGAGGGCATTGATGAGCATCACCCTTGCTGTCACATTAAGATATATGCTCCTCTTCAGCTCCATCCCAATATGGAAGCAGTTTTGCAAAAAATGAGGCAACATGCTGAATGGTGTCGATGCGAAACCATTGCCGCGTATATTTGAAACGGATGCCTCCCAGTGCCAATGAAGGGTTTTTTGCTGAGTATATGGAATCCTCGGTGTTGACCAGGTGCATTACCGCCCACCCCGCAAGTCGCAGAGCCTGCCATATTTCGTGTTTCTTTTCTTTATCACCCATTTTAACTGCAAGTTCGTAAGCTCCGAGCAGCCCCTCACAACGTGCCCCATCTGCATACGGATAATCTCCATGTTTATAGTAGAAGGCTCCGGCATAATCGGGGTATGGCGCATCCGTTACCTTGTACATTCGATCTACCATCTTATTGGCATCTGAAAAGACAAAGTCAGAATACAGTCTGTCCCGCATCTCCTCAAAATCCCACAACTCCATAATTCCCATCATAAGCCAGCCATCGGAAGGTAGTGGGCTATATTCAGCAGCACGGGTTACAGGACGGACAACAAGCAGAAACTCCAGCGCTTTACGTATCTTATTAATAAATATTTCACGACCGTCTGCATCAACAAGATGCAGGTATTTTGCCAACCCGCAAACAGCCTCACCAGGATAAAAGAAAGAGAAATAGTTCTGGTTTTCAGCTTCCGTCACCGTTTTGTCGAGATAGATGTTGTAGTAAATAAACTCACCGTTGTCGGTGATCTGGTTGAGCAGATGCCAGGCAAAACGGTCACTCCATTCTCGGTAACGGTTATCACCAGTCACTATCTCATAATCTGCAAGCAGATAAAGCGCTATGCCGGTTCCTCCCAGCTTTGATTTCTTTTCGCTATAGATGTAAGCGCCTTCTCGCCCCCAATATTCCTCTACTCTGGCGTGATCAATCAGGTAATCAATGGCGCGACAAACATTATCCAGCGATTTGCCCTGGCGGGAATATTTTTCATGGTAAAGACAGGTCAGTGCGCCTCCGCAATGGCGCAGGATGTTGTAATATGGATTTTTGGCGGGATCTCTTTTTGGATGCTCGTGATCCCTGCGTGTGTCCAAGGCGGCATCGTAGTAATAAAGGAACTTGCCATTTTCCTCCTGGGTGCGCTGAATATGAGCGATAGCAAGTTCGACGGCATGCTCAACCTTCTGCTTTGTCAAGGCTCCCACAACCGGGTGCCCCCGATACAGACGCAGCCAGGACTCTTGACCCGAGATGAAGCTCTCCGAGCGAAATCTATTGAACCTGGCACTCCGCAAATAATCCTCACCGTGGGCTCTGTTCAAATAGTCGCGCAACTGCCCCATAGTCATGACGGAGCGCACATAACCATCGCCGGGCGTAAAAATGTGCTGTTTGCCATCTGGGCCTTGAAACATCAAGCCGTCCACTCCAATCTCAAAATGCAGGTCGCCGGAAAGTTCCATTCCAACCGAGTAATAGTCCACTGGCAACGGCAACTCCAGCACGAAATCCATCTGCAGACGAAAAGGCTCTAATGCCAATTGACCGCAACGCGAATGGGCAAGCAGTCGCTGTAATACCGCTGAAAACCTGACCCGCCCAGCGCTTCCAGCACGGCTTACCAGAATGCGTTTATGACCTGACGCATACAACACCAGAATAAGACGCTCGAATTGTTGCGGGAAGCGAGTCTCCGCAAAGCACCGGTCTATTTCTGCATCTTCACAAACCATATAACGTATTGCGTTATTCAGTAAGTGTAGAAAGGCAATATCGGCAGCGCTAGACACAAAATCAGGCAGGCGTTTTTCCGGGGAAACGTATTGAAGTTTGTCTACATTCATAGTGATTAATTACCGGATCTGGGGGGGCTGTTTTTTATGGGAGGCAAAATAATGTGCGTTTTCATTTAGGGCACGAGCGGCATCACCGATAACTGGATCTCCGCAGGTTTTCTTTGTTCCGCAACGCTCATAGTGAATACGGGGGTTGGAAAATATTGGCAGGTTGCCTTTGCCGTCCCCCATAATTTCTTTCATGTGCCCACCAACCATTATATCGCCAAATTCACCTGGTTGAGGTTTTCCATCACAATTCCCTTCGGCGTATCCGTTGGCGTATGGCGCAATTGCAGAAGTGTGTCCTCTCTTTGGGTTACAGAAATCAACCAGTGTGCCGTGATTTAGCCCCATCAAATGTCCAAGTTCATGGGCGATTGTATGTGCGCCGCAAGCGAAGTGGACAACTGCGAAAGCTTTGCGCGGATCAGAGATCGCTGCGATGGATTGGTTCACCGCATAAGCGCGACCACACCCCGGCTTACCATTCATCAACAGCTTATCCGTGATGGCGATAGTATAGTCGGCACCAAAATCGTGAGCTTTCTTGAACATGGCATCAAATCCACCCCGTTCGTGTGCCATGTCGTTGATGATCCGTATGCCTTCTGTTTCTTCAATCCGGACAAATTCGATCTGCGCAATTTCAGCGTTCAGCGCAACTTCACTGTTACGGTAACGCTCGTTTAATCCAGTCACGTACTCTTTCAGTTTTGTCTCAGTGTTTTGTCTTTGTAACACTGTGCGCCCAAGATCATTGCTTACAACAAAGCGAATGCCGATGGTTTCTGCAAATGTCCATGGGGCAGTACAGAACGCCAATAGCAAAACTATTGTGATGATGCGCCCGTACATTTCAACCTTTTTCTCTACGTGAAAGAATAAATTCCGCAATAGCCAGTGCCCTTTTTTTGCGTAACTCTTCAGTCGGGCGTTCTAACAGCACACGAACTTCCTTGATAAACTTGATTATTCCGATCAATTCAATCCACTTTGGCAGATCTTCGCGTTCTTCGGTGGAGAGCTGACTACACTCTTCATAGTGGGCAATAAATGCATCGAACCGATTAAAGTCAGCAAGTTGAATATATTTCTCAGCAAGAGAGAACTCGAATGCACCATCAACAATATCGACTATGCGCGGACCAAAAAAAGCGTTATTGAAATCAAAGAAATAGCTTTCCCCGTTTTCGTTAACGATCACGTTTTTTGGGGTAACATCGCCGTGGTTGTGAACGGCATGACTGCGAGCGTACATTGGTGCCCGGTACTCGCCGGGATTGAAACGATCGGCTAGTGGAGCTGTTTCTGCAAACGCCTTGGCAATTTCCTTGGGAAGTCTGGAATCTATGAGATACGTCTGGAATAAAGGGAGCCAGATTAAACAAATATCGTCAAATGTAAAATCACCCGGTAGCTCCAGCGGATTTTCCATTTGAACAAGGTGAATTTTTGCCAGCGCAGCACAAATGCTGGTTAGAGAATACTCCGGGCGCTGTTGCACGACACCGGGAATTCTCTCAAACAATAATGCCGGAAAATTTTCGATGGTGGAATCCTCGCTTTGCTGTGCGGGGATAATGCCTGCCGTCTGAATACCACGTTTTTTAAGCTGATTAATCAGCCTTTCTTCGTAGGCAGTATGCTCGGCAATACGGGAACGGTTGTAGTTGCCGGCAACCTTGAATAGCTTGAGAATATAGTCATGTCCGCCTGAAAAGACTTTGTAAATGGCATTCTCTGTTGATACCTTCATTTTTTCAACCATGACATCTGAAAACATATAAAGCTCTTGTAGGCGATTAACAATCCTCGCTTCTTCGCCGCCGCGACTAATAATACCATCGCGGGTTCTGTCATAGAAAAGTTTGGCACCAAATTTCTTCAGGAATTCATCCTTTTCTTTATGATAACCACGAGACGGAAGAAAAACATAGGCGTCAATAATGTGGTGGCTAAATTCCATGTTGGGATATTGTTTTGTCCATTCATCTCCGCCAGCGGAAAGTGGTATCTGAGCGACGTGATAAACAGCGCAATGGTTGGACGATTCTTGGTTGATCAAATGCCAGTGGGCGGGAATATCACCCTCTCTTGCGGGATTGATCTCAACCAGAATATCCACATCAGAGCCTAGTTTTGCAAGTTTGCCATGCACAAATGGTGCAAGATAACGTCCCATGTCGCGACGAACTGCCGATCCCATCATATAAATCTTGTCTACAGCAGCAAAGGCGGCAACATCTTTGTTCATGGATTCCACAATTTTGAGTTGCAAAGCTGCCTGCTCATTAGCAGCAAACACTTCCTTGTCGGGTTTAACAAAACCCAGTTGAAGCCTAGCCAGCAATCCGCTCCATGCCTTGTACAGTGCCTCTGCCTCAATCTTACCGCCA
>CAYQMO010000093.1:0-14208 GCA_964418315.1 uncultured Geobacter sp.
TATTATTGGCTTTATAATTGCGGCTGCTGTCCGCTCGTTGATTCCTTCAATGTCTAACACATGGCACATATTTGCAGTAATAGCGCGACAGGGATTGGTGGTGACACTTTTTCTTATTGGAACTGGCTTAAGCCGAGAAGTACTAAATCGGGTAGGTATCCGTCCTTTGGCACAGGGCGTAATCTTGTGGCTGGTAGTAAGTTTAGCCATGCTGGCGGTTATTTCAGAGGGAATAATCCGGTGATAATTATTTATCTTCAGATAATCATTGTCCTGATTCGTTCTTATTCGCCGCTTGGTTTCATATCCTGTCATTCCCGAGGTAGTAATCGGTGTGAATCGGCATGCAATAATGAGCCCCTTTTAGCCTACAACTTAACTTATCACTACTTTCCCTTTTCAACCGGTTCGTCATCTTCGTCAAGCATCCGGTATTTCGGACCATCCACATCAGTGTACTGATCTTTTTTGACGGACCAGATGAATAGCGCATACGCCCCCGCTCCAAGCACCAATGTCACAACTATCAGGAAATAGAGTGTCCACATTACCGTATCCTCAGTGAGTTGAATATTACAAAAAGTGAACTTACCGACATGGCTCCGGCCGCGATTATCGGATGGAGCACGCCTGAAATTGCCAGCGGGATTGCTGCGATGTTGTAGAATAATGCCCAGAAAATATTCTGTTTGATGATCCTGAAGGTCTTCCGGCAGAGCTTGATAAAGAAAGGTACCGCTTCGAGGCTGTTTCTCACCAGTATGGCATCAGCGCTTTCCATGGCAATTTCGGTCCCCCGCCCCATTCCGACGCCGACAAATGCTTCGGTGAGGGCTGGTGCGTCATTTATGCCGTCGCCAATCATCATTATTCTACCGTTCCTCTTCTGTAGATCGGCGATCAACTCTCTTTTTTTTGTAGGTAAGGCGCCACCGATCACGTCTTCTATTCCGATGGAAGCCGCTATCGCCTGGGTTGTAGTAATGGTATCGCCACTTATGATGGAGGTCTTTAACCCCATTTCCCTTAACATGGTCACGGTTTTGCCGGCGTCTTCCCGAACAGTGTCAGCCACCAGGAAGATCCCTCGCAACTCACCATTCCATCCGATAAAAACAGCCGTATGCCCTTCCGCCTCGAAAGGCTGGATCGAATTCCTCCGTTCTTCATCAACCATGATACCTTTTTGTGCCATGAAATCTATGTTGCCTACACAGATATGAAAACCGTTCCATTCTCCCTCGACACCTTTGCCCGGAATAGCCTTGAATCCGCTTACGTCATAAATATCAACTCCTTTTGCCGCCTCCAGGATCGCGTACCCGGCGCTATGCTCCGAAAATCGTTCCACTGAAGCTGCAATCCTGAGCAGCTCCTCGGCGTCAAGGGATTTATCCAGCAGCAGGGTCTTTTTCAACACCGGTTTCCCGGTTGTTATGGTTCCGGTCTTGTCGAAAACCACGCCGCTCAATTTTACGACATTCTCGATGACGTTGCCGTTTTTCAGTAAAATACCCCTGGAAGATGCGAGCGATGAACAGATCATCACGGCAAGTGGAGTTGAGAGACCGAGACTGCACGGGCAAGCAATGACAAGAACCGATATGCCGGTCATCAAGGCAATTTCGAGTGATGCGTCTTTGAAAAGGTGGAACAGTACCGTCATGAACGATATGCAGATAATTGCCGGAACAAAAAATGCGACAATTCTGTCGGCAATGTTTTGAATGCGAGGCTTTGTTGCCTGGGCTTCTGTGACAGATTCGATGATTTTCGAGAGTACAGTATCCTTATCGGTGCAACTTACCTGGAAAACAATCGAACCGAACAGGTTCATGCTGCCACCGATCACCCCGATTCCGGCACTCTTGCAGACCGGCTTTGATTCTCCGGTAATTACGGATTCATCGACCTCCGACTCTCCGCTGATCACGACACCATCCAGCGGGATTCGCTCGCCCGGCTTTACCAGCAGGGCATCTCCCTGTTTTATCGACGTTATGGAAACCATTTCAAAATCGGAGGTATCGACCGGTCGATCTGATACTCCCAATCTTCTCGCCTCTTTGGGGATAAGTTCGGAAAGCATCTGGATGGTCATCGACGCCTTTCCTTTTGCAATGATTTCTATATATCTTCCCAATAAAATAAGGGTAATTATCATCGACGCAGTATCGAAGTAGACTTCTCCGCCGGTAAACATGCTGTATATACTGAAAATAAACGCCGATCCCGATCCCACTGTAATCAGCGCATCCATAGTGAAATGGAATGATCGCAATCCCCTGAAAGTGCTTTTAATAAATGGCATGCCCGAATAAAAAATTACCGGCAGTGCCAGGAACATCGAAATGATTTCGAGAAAAAATTTGATATTTTTGTCAAAACCCTGGAAATATCCGGCATACAGAGCAATGCTGTAGATCATAAGGTTGGATGACAAGAACGCCGCAGTGCCGAAACGAACGAGAAGATCGCGTGCTTCCGCCTGCTGTGCCTTGTATTTTTCGGATTCGGTATATGGCCGGGGAAGGTAGCCGATAGAGGCGATTCTGTTCAGTATGGTGGCGATACCGGTTTTTTCCGGGTTCCACCTGATACGCGCCATATGGGTGGCATAGTTGAGGCGCGCGGATGCAACGCCATCAGTCTTGTGTAATATCCGTTCGTTAAGCCAGATACAGGACGCACAGCGGATATTGCCGATATAGATATCGATCTCTTTGAGAGGACAGATCTCTTCGCCTGACAATTCGGGGGAGATATCTCGTGCCAACCCTTCAAACAGACTTGAATCGGGATGCGAGATGACCGGTGAAGAACCGGTCGAGGATTCTTTCCAATCCCTTCTTTCGTAAAACTTTTCGAGCCCTTCATCGTGAATTAGGCGGTAAATACCCCGACAACCGTTGCAGCAGAAGGTCAAGGGGATTCCGCCTAATTCATCATGAACTGCCTCTCTTTCCGGGAAAGAGAGCTGACAGTGGTTACATTCGGGCACAATTACCTTCCTGATAATAAAATAGTTTGTCGATATCTTACGACGTAACTGACCGATACAAGAACAAAGCCCCGGCCAAGATCATTGTAAAAGCCGACGCCCGGTACAGTTTCAACCTTATTTGCGGTCCAAATACCGAAATGAGACTTCCGAGCAGCAGCAGTGCTGGTAGGGTTCCCAAACCAAACAGAAAAAGCATTGACATTCCTGTGATGAAACCTTCGGCACGGCTGCCGGCATGGACTCCGGCTCCGGCCGCTGCAATGAAGGCAGTATAGGAGAGCCCGCAAGGGATGAAGCCCAATATCAGCCCCATCGGAAAAAATGCCCCGGCGCTTCCGGTTTCGGATACGAACTTGACCATGCGCCTAACGGTAGTGTTGCAGCCGATTTTGTTAGTTATTGATGTCAGCGGGAGCCACCCTCCTACCACAAGTCCCATAACAATCATACATATTCCGATACCCCCCATGAGAATGTTCTGGAAATTCTCTACCGGAGCAATAACGCCGACGAAGGAGCCGGTTAATCCCATTATGCCGCCAATAATACTGTAGGTGGTAATTCTTCCAAGATTGTAGAAAAGTTGGGGAAGGTAGTTTTTTTTGATCGGATTCAGCGCATAGGCGGCAACTACCGGGCCGCACATCCCCATGCAGTGACCGAAGCCGCCGAGAAAACCGGATATGAAGATGAGAAGATATGGTGATTCATTAGAGAACATTGAACAGAAAAGACCTCTCCGAAGGGGTCAAGCCAGGCAGCTCAACCGTGGCAGACCACATTTTTTTTCCGCTGGGACATTTAGGTATTACACCCGTACCGGTATATTTTCCACCACCAGCTTTTACAAGAATAACCTCATTAGTGCCCATGAACATACCCGGCATCTGGAGTTTGAGCTTAAGATTTTCCGGGCCGTTAATGCCTGTCAAGGTTACGGTAAACTCAAGCTTTTTCATAGCCTTTACCGGCTTTGGCTCAATAGCTAGAATAATCTGAGCCGAACCTATTTTTTGTGCACAAGATCCCTTGTTGATCTCGCAATCAGGGACAGCCTGGCTATTGGCAACAGCATCGGAGACGCTATGTGGATTGTACATCATGAGTACAAACAGTAACAGTATGTGCAGACGTTTCAGCCATCGCGCCGATGTGCAGAAATGCAAAGGGAAGGAGGAGATGCCTGACACGATACATCTCAGAGGGGTCATTTTTTCTCCATTTTAGTACAGTTACTGATTACTGCTTCACAAAGTTTTATCGCGAGGTTGGCGAGAAATGCCGCTCCCATACTCAATCCAGAGCCACCAGGAATCCACCGAACACCGCTTTGTCTGATGATTGCTCCCGTACCCGTTCCGCTTCTTTCAACGACGTAAAGTTTCCGGCTCTTACCCTGTAATATCGGGTGCCATTAACAACAGCCTCCTGTATTAGAGCCACCCCGTAGCGCTTCTTTAAGCTGTCAACCATCCTTTGAGCGTTTTCCTTAGTGCTGAAGGCTCCCACCTGAATAGCGAACGAACCTTTATCGTAGCTGGACGGAGGGCGATAAATCATTTTGCCTTTGACATTGTCAGCCAGATATCCGAGCGCTTCTATCTTTACCGGCGCCGTTCCACTTTCTACAACTCTCAGCTCTTTGGCGGCGGAATAGGAGAGATCAATAATTCGACCTGCAACAAAAGGGCCTCGGTCATTTATCCGCACTACAATGTCACGGCCGTTGTTACGGTTGTTTACTTTCACATATACGCCTAAAGGTAGCGTCTTGTGAGCCGCAGTCATCGCATACATATCGTATGTTTCACCATTACTTGTCTTCTTGCCGTGGAAATCACTGCCGTACCAACTGGCAATGCCTGACTGAACGAATCCTTCATGGCTGGAAAGCGGCTCGTATCTCTCGCCGCTCACGGTATATGGTTTCTGTACTCTGCTTGGAGCAGTTGAGTCCGGTCGATAAGCGTGACGTTCATGGCGGCTGCATGCTGCTGTCAGGCTGATTAATATGATTAGCAATGCAGTTCTGGACGCACGCAAATTTTACAATTCCTTCCCGAAGGTATCGATAATCCAGCGTGAAATGCTCCGCTTACCCCCCGGTGACAGCGGCAGGGCATCTTCATGGAACCATTCCGCTTCAACAACTTCCACGCCGTCAGGTCTCACTTCTCCCCCGGCGTAATCGGCCATAAAACCGATCATCTGCTGACTCGGAAAGGGCCAGCACTGGCTCCCCAGATAGCGGATATTGGTAACTTCAACCCCCGCCTCCTCAAGCACTTCTCGCTGGACGCACTCCTCCAGAGATTCCCCGAAATCAAGAAAACCGGCCACCAGACTGAAACGACCGACATTCCATGCGGCATTGCGTATAAGCAGAAGTTCCGAACCACGCCGGACAAGGACGATGATGCAGGGATGAATGTGTGGGAAGTGCTCATCATTACACGACGTACAGCGCTTACCCCAACTGGTCTTGATTCTGAGCAGTTCACCGCCACAGCAAGAACAGAAGCGGCTGCGCCGTTCCCAGTGGAGAATCTGGGCAGCGCGCCCCGCGATGGTGGCCAAAGTGTTGTCAAGCCGAGTGTCCGGTCCTTGAAACGGCAGCGCTTCATACTCGGAAGGGAGCTGCGCGCCCGGAGCAATCCGCATTGCCCGCAACGGTTTTCCCTGCCAAAGGCCGATCTTCAGCGGCTCCGTTTCAGGAGCTACGATAAGCAGAAGCGGAACACCTGATAGCAACTCTTGCGACTCAGTGGGTACTATGAGAGAGTTCCCCTGCAGGATAGCCCAGTAGCCGGGAGCGGTATCCTGCTCCTGCTCTGGCGGAAGCGGAGTGAAGAGACCACGGATCAGAGTTGTATTGAATTGCAAAGAATCAGACATTGTATATTCTTTTTGTGCTGACGTAACTACTTGTTTTTATACTGTTAATCCATGTTCAAGTGCTTTTATACAGGTTGAGTTGCCTTATGGCATCAACAATTTTGCTGCGATCAATTACGACAGCAGCAGGTATAAACAGATCAACCTCGTTTCGTGTAGTGCCGGTCAGGTGTTGTATGAGCTCCTGGAACAGAAGCAGTTCCCGAGTAAACAAGTCATTAAATTCAAAGCGGATATTCGGCAAGCGTCGCGGATTTTCTCCGATAAAGTTCAGAGTACACCATTCATCAAAGAGATCTTCCCCGGAAACATCGATTAGCGGGATGCCGTTAAGACGGCATGTCATTGGGCGGAACTCGTACAGCAGGCATCCCCCAAACTCGGAGAGCAGCAGACAGGGCGTTTCATCCTCTTCCGTCATGAGAACATCCCAGTCATTTTCTGGGATACCATTCAACAGCCATGGTTCGACAAAAGCGGAGTTCAGAAGCGACAAATCTTCAAGGCACCGCGATGCCGAGCAGACGAGTCCGGTTTTCTGCGGTTCCGGAAGATCATCGAAACCACGCTTAAGGAATAACGCATCAAGCAGGGTAATATCAAAAAGCCCTCGGCAACACTCTGAGCAACCGTGCCGGCAGACAATCAGGTCAGGGTGCTGATCGAGACAACGCTGAAACCAACCGTCCACCTCGCGCAATAGTGCGCCGTAACGATCCAGCAGGTTATTCATTATGATCGAATTTCACCATAAGGTTGCCGCTACTATCGAATTTGAATTCATGTGGTTCATGATTGATTACAATACCGGGCTTGGAGCCAAGTTCTGGCAACAGTGCTTCTGAGACAAAGTACTCCATCAGAAACAGTGTATTCCGGATAATGACTATACGCAGTTTGTCAGGTGGAATAGCAGAGAGACTGAACAGCGCCGCATCAACAAGTTGCTCTTCAGTATCGAAATACATCGGTATCGCTGCACGTGACACAAAGGTACTTGTCAGACAGTTGAGATATGTAGCCTGACGATCTATCCTGTTCACCAGTTTTTGAGTGACAAAATCAGCCAGACCCACGCCGGCAGCGTTCCCGTGGGACTCTTCAGACAGATCAAACACTGCGATTCTTTTTATTGAGGGTTTTTCAGGTTCCAAAATTCCATGAATTCGCGTCCTGCCGATAATATTCGTATCCATACCGGTACCGCTGAAATTTTTGCCGATCTCCTGAACAATCAGCAGATCAATGCTCTCAGTCGGCAATGAAGGCATAAGCGTCTTTGAATATTGAAGCAGCTCACTCTCCTGCTCAATCAGGTGGTTCCCTTCAATTCCTCTGATAACAGCGGTCTCTTCGTATGCGTTTTCCACTATGCCGATTCCGCCCAGTATCGGCAATTGCCCAAGCAGTGCCTCGCCTATCTCAGTAAGAAGGCGTGACAACTCGCCCGCACCAAAACCGTGGAACTGTTGCGCCCCTTTCGGTCCACCGAGTCCGACAACCAGTTTTTTAGTCAGTCCGCTCTCTACAATCCCTTTGAACGACGTATGAGTTTTAACCCGGTTGACGATTAGAATGCCATCCATCGTTTTAGCTGACTCGACAATATAGACCGGCAGGCCACTCGGGGTTTCTGTAAGTGTGCGGCATTCGGCGCAGGTCAGCACCTTGGCGCCGAGGGTCTCTTCGGTCAAGCCAAGGCTGTCCAGGACTTTCTTCTGGCCGTTTTCAGTTCCGCCGCCATGGCTCCCCATTGCGGCCAGTAGAAAAGGTTCACAGCCAAGTTCCCTGATAAAGTCAACCGTTGTACGCAGGATAGGCAGCAGATTCTGAATGCCGCGACTGCCAACAGTGACACCAATTTTTTGCCCAGCGAGGATTTTTTGATCCAGGTGAAGTGTGCGCAGTGCATCTTTTGTTGCGGTGGGAATGTCAGATATTTGCGGACGTGGGAAACTTTGCTGTACGTAATAGAGCTTCGGTAATTTCATCGCACATCCGCTATAGTTATTTCAGAATCCAACCCAAAAACGCAATTAAACGTCAAGAGCCGAGTATGATGTAATACTGTGAAATTCTATTTCAGCGTAAGCAGATATTCAACAAGACCCTCAACCTGCTCCTTGTCGACCTGACTGCTGAATGCCGGCATACCACCAGGTCGCCCCTCATTAATTGACTTGGTAAGATCCAACCTTGATTTACCGTATTTATATTTTGAAAGAGTTAAATCTGATCCGACACCACCCTTGGCACTTTCACCATGACACGCAGCACAGAGACTTCCATACAATTTCTTACCGACTGCAACGTACGTCTCAACCTTATGGCTACTACCATCATAAGCGGCACCGGTCGCTTCAACAGCCTTATGGGCGGCCTGTTTTTGGCTTTCCCTCGCTTTTTTTGCCGCATCCGCTTCAGCTTGTGAACTCCACCCGCTAAACAGGTAATAACCCATATAGATCACACCCCATATCGTCAATACGATAAAAAGAATACGAAAGACGGCAGGAGAACTTTTCTCTTCACGATAGGTGATTCCATCATACTCATGTTGTTTTGACATATATCCACTCCTTGACAAAAAAATTAATCGTCTTCAAGCATCCTGTGTTTCGGATTTTCCAACTTCTGCTTCCGGTTACTTTTTAACGTTGAAACAGCAATAGCAACCAGAATGGCCAACAAAAAAGCTGTTAAAAGCAGGAAAATGAACCGGGCATCAAACATCATTTTGTACCCAATTTAATATAGGTTACCATTTTCCATATTTTCTGATCACCTAGCGAAGTTCCATATGGCGGCATGCCGTTTGCCTCAACCCCTTTTGAAATAATAGTGAACAATTCAGCATCGGACTTGGCGGAACCTTTTAGTGCCGGTCCAAGAGTCCCTTCACGATTTTCACCATGACATGAGGCGCACTGCTGCTTGTAAATCGCGTTGGCTTCCACTTCAACTGCCTTGACATCTTTGAACGGGTTAGTAGTAACAGCAACGGGAGACTGCACCGCCGCTTCAGCTTTTTTGACCGGAATATCAGTGCCGAGTTTGCGCATATAGGCAATCATGGCATCCATCTCGGTTTTTCCCTTTAGATCATCCAGATCAGTCTGTGTGTACGGGAAGTTGAGCAGTTTCATTTTGCGCTCGGAATAGGTAGTATCGAGCGGTTTATTCAAGAGCGCGTAAGTTGGCATATTTGAAGCGGGAACAACCGATTGCGGGTTTTCCATATGCTTCTTGTGCCAGGCCGGCGTCAGCGGTTTCAGGCCAATACGAGCCAAATCCGGACCCATACGACGCGAACCCCACAGGTGCGGACGGTCATAAACAAATTCCCCGGACTTTGAGAAGCCTCCGCCGTAGCCGTAGCGCTCAACATCAGCAGCAAGGGTGCGTACAGTCTGGGAGTGACAGTTGTTGCAGCCTTCGCGCATATACAGGTCGCGCCCTTCCTGCTGCAACGGCGTGTATGGTTTTACCTCTGCAATCTTGTCGCTGTCACTGTTGATCCATTTGAAAGGGGCTATCATCGTAATCGTAGTACCGATCATAATTACTACAAAAGCCAGAATGATGAAAACAACGGGATTTTTTTCCAACATGGTATCGTCCTCGTCTGTATTGAATTTGTTGGTTACAGCCCTGTATAAAGAGCTTGTTTATGCCTTGGCAGTCGCAGCATCCGCACCCTTATGGAAGGTTTTATAGATGTTGTAAATGAACAGTACCAATCCGGCAAGGTAGATCAAGCCGCTGATCGCCCTGATCTTGTAATACGGGAAGATGGCAATCATGGTTTCCATAAAACTGTAGTGCAATGACCCATCCGGATTTGTTGCCAGCAGCATGCTCCCCTGTTGAACGCCGGCAATCCACATCGTGATGGAATAGATCAACTGGCCAATCAGAACCAGCCAGAAGTGGGCATTGGCAAGTTTTACACTGTAGACTTCATTACCACTCAACGTGGTCGCAACATGGTAGGTTGCACCAAAAAGTATCATGGAAACCCAGCCCATCGCCCCCATATGGACATGCCCCGGAACCCAGTCGGTGTAATGAATAAAAGCTGAAAATGAGCGAATCGCCTGCATCGGCCCCTGCAACGTCTGCATTCCGTAGAATGTTATGCCGACGATCATAAACTTGACCAGATAGTTGGATTTCATTTTTTCCCATTGACCATTCATCGAAAAATAGCCGTTCATAACCGCACCCCACGAAGGTGCAATCAGCATTATCGAAAAAGCCATGGCAACGGTCTGAATCCAGTCAGGCACCGGCGTCCAGAGAAGGTGATGCGCTCCGGTCCAGAGATACATGAAAATAAGAGACCAGAAAGCAATGATCCCCATACGGTGGCTATAGATCGGATTATTGGTAATTTTCGGGAGGAAATAATAAAAAATGGCGAGAGGCGGCACTGTAAGTACCATGGCTACAGCGTTATGGCCATACCACCACTGCACATTGGCGTCATTTGTGCCGGCAAAGGCTGAGTAGGACTTGAACAGATGGAGAGGCATTCCCAGATTGTTAATGACATAAAGCACTGTCACACCAACCAGAGCTGCCATGATATACCAGAGCGAGATATACATCTGCTCTTCCTTGCGCTTAAGTATCGTCATGAATACATTGATTGAGAACAGAACCCATATTATGGCCACTATTACAGCAAGAGGCCATTCCAGCTCAGCATACTCCTTGGTGCGGTTAATCCCCATGGCCAGAGTTACGGCGGCAGACGCAATGGCAACATTGAATATCCAGAGCGTCACCCGAGCCAGCTTGGGACTCCAGAGTGGAGTTTTGGTAAGCCGTTGCGTGATGTAGAAAAACATGGCGATGAAGCTGCCGATACCCCAGCCGAAAATACCGGCATTGGTATGGATCGGGCGAAGACGGCCATATGTCAGATAAGGCTCAACATTCAGTTGCGGCCAGGCCAACTGCAGGGAGATCAATATGCCGACTACTACCGCAATTGTCCCCCAGATGATGCTCCAGGTAATGAAACCTTTTACCGAGTCATCCACATACTGCATTGGTGCTTTCATGCTTCTGCTCCTTTTGGTAAGTTTGAAAGAATGCTCTGAATCAATTTGGTATTTTTCTCTACGATAAATACGACACTTTTGATCTTTAATAGAGAGTTTTCAAAATGTCAATATAAAAATGAAGCAAAAGATGGTTACTCCCACTCAATTGTTGCCGGAGGCTTACTGGATATATCATAAACTACTCGGTTAATGCCCTTGACCTCATTGATGATTCGCTCGCTGATGCGAGCCAGATCCTCATACGGCATCCGGTACCATCCGGCTGTCATAAAATCCCTGGTCTCCACGGCGCGCAGCGCAACAACAAACTCGTAGGTACGGCCATCACCCATGACACCTACGCTTTTAACCGGCAGAAAAACGGCAAAGGCCTGGCTGATCTTATCATAATGTCCGGATGCGTAAAGTTCCTCGATATAAATGGCATCAGCCCGACGCAGCATATCGCAGTACTCCTTTTTCACCTCGCCGAGAATTCGTACACCGAGACCGGGACCCGGAAATGGATGCCGCCAGACCATTTGACGGGGTAGGCCAAGCTCTTCACCGATAGCACGTACCTCGTCCTTGAACAGCTCTCTTAGCGGTTCAAGCAGCTTAAGCTTCATGTAATCAGGCAGACCGCCGACATTGTGATGACTTTTGATGTTATGAGCCTTACCGGTTTTCGCACCGGCAGATTCGATGATGTCAGGATAAATTGTACCCTGGGCAAGCCAGTTGGCCTCTTTAATCAGCTTCGACTGCTCTTCAAAAATATCGACGAACAATCCGCCGATGATCTTGCGTTTTTTCTCTGGATCACTCACGCCAGCCAGAGCAGATAAAAACCGCTCCTCCGCATCCACCCGGATCACCTTGACTCCAAGGTTTTCAGCAAATGTAAACATGACCTGGTCCCCCTCCCCAAGTCGGAGGAGGCCGTTATCGACAAAAACCGCGATAAGTTGCTCACCAATGGCACGGTAGATCAAAGCAGCGGCAACTGAAGAGTCAACGCCGCCGGAGAGGCCGAGAATAACTGTATCTCCGCCGACCTGTTGACGGATTCGTTCAATGGAATCATCGATAATCTGTCCGGAAGTCCATTGTCCACTGCAGCCGCAGATCCTCCGTACAAAAGAATTAATAAGCCGTTCGCCGCGTGGCGTATGGTTGACCTCGGGATGGAACTGGACACCATAAAGATTCCTGCTGACATTCTGAATGGCACATACCGGTGCGTTGACGGTCTCGGCAACTATCTCGAAACTCTCAGGAACAGTGGCCACATGATCGCCGTGACTCATCCAGACCGGGCTGACCCCTTCGATAAAGAAATCATCAAAAAGCGGCCCCGGCTGCCCGAGTGCGATCAGATCAGCATGGCCAAATTCGCGCTTGCCGGCAGGCACTACGTCACCACCAAAATGCCGACTCATCAACTGCATGCCATAGCAGATGCCAAGCACCGGAACGCCAAGCTCAAAAAGCTCCTCCGCAACAGATGGAGCACCACCGTCATATACCGAACAGGGACCGCCCGAAAGAATAATACCACTAGGAGCAAAACTGCGAATTGCAGTGAGATCAATATCAAACGGGTGCAGTTCGCAGTAAACATGAGCTTCTCGAACCCGGCGGGCTATCAGTTGCGTGTATTGGGAGCCAAAGTCGAGAATCAGAATTTTCTGATTGTGGATGTCGGTATTCATATAGCTCTTTTATCCTGTTTGCGTTTTGGTTGAGTGACTTGTCAGTCAATAGTTCTATGGCGGTCAAGCAGGCTCTTTAGGTTGAATTACTGTTAGCTGTATACGTTTGTCCTGATTATTTTTTCCATCAGAATCGCGTCTTCTGCAGCATCGTAATATCGGGTACGAATGCCAACCTGTTTGAAGCCGCATCGTTCATAAAGTGCGATGGCATTACTATTTGAGGCACGCACCTCTAACGCCATAACCTCGGCCCCCGCATCAATAGCGCGGGAAATCGCTCGTTCCAGCAACATTTTTGCGATGCCTCTGCCGCGTCTGTCCGGCAATACGGCAATATTGAGAATCTGGGCTTCCTCGAATAATGACATTAAACAAATATATCCAATTATGCGGCTTACTTCGACAGCAACTAGCGGCCAGGAGTGTGGGGCGGTAAGCTCATGCTGGAAATGTTCATAATTCCAGGGTGATGCAGATGATTCAACCTCTATTGCCATTACCGCATCCAGATCACCGTCGGTCATCGGACGAACATGATACAAAATAATTGAATTCATGGCGGTATAATAGGCAAATATGTTGCTGTTGTAAACGCATTAAATATGTCAAGATGTGACTCCTGTTTGCGTAAATATATTTTCAATCCTGGAAAAATGCTGTTATTGTAGATAAATAGATATTTTTAGTACGTGAGCATGGATTTAAAAAGAGGGCTAACGCATGTCTGGCTGTTTTGAAAATCCTGAATTGATGCCGCTTATTCAGACGTTGCGAGAACTGCAATCAAGCGGAGAGATAAAGCTTGCTCTTCTTTATGGTTCTTTTGCGAATGATACCCAGCATTGTCGTTCTGATATAGACCTTGCGCTTTCTCTCTCTCCCGACACAAACGATCGTGAAATGGCCATTATTGACCGGATACTCATGTCCGCCGAACGGCAAGTGTCAATACTCCGGCTGGATGACCCCGATGAATCGCCGTTTGTCATACAAACGTCACTCAAAGGTATTCATCTCGTTGAACCCGACCCTACATCTTATTATAAAATTGCCGACAGAGTACTACATGAAAGTGAAAGTATCAGAGCAAGGAGACAAAACAACCATGCCGACCGATGAGCGTCTGATAGCATTCCTTTTGGAGTCTCTGGTGTATTTTGAGACAAAGTTCGCAGGAGTTGATCGTGACCGGTATTTTGCAGACCGTGATATAAGAAACATTCTGGATAAGACTATTAACGATGTAATCCTGTGCATTGTTGATATTTGTGAAGAAGTCTTAAAGTCTAAAAAAAGAGTTATTCCAGAGACCTATAGAGATACTATTCTCGCATGTCATGAGTTTCTGGGTGACTGCGTTCTAACAATCGCTCCTTTGGTAAGGCACCGTAACGAAATGATTCACCAATATGTAAAGATAAATTGGCAGAATATCGTAACGGTGAAGCAGAAAATTGATGCAATTAGAGATTTTATAGCCTCCTTGGAAAAAGTGAAATGAGTACCGTACGTTTCAGGATAAGGCGTGGCGGAACAGAAC
>CAYQMO010000094.1:0-14152 GCA_964418315.1 uncultured Geobacter sp.
TATCCATCTGAGCTACGAGCGCATAACGGTTTACGGTTTAGTTCACTTTCAGACTTTCATACGTGTTAATCATGCTTGCACTTATACCAGATTCAATAAGTAATGTCGAGAAGGTATACTGGAACCACAATGAATTTCTTCTCCAGCAAAAACTTAACAATATATTACGTTTACATTATTTTATGATCAATTGCTTCAAAATAAGGTAGTTATATCTACAATACTCTATTTGAGGCAGGCACCTATAGCGGAGTTTTTTAAACCTGACCGTGAAGAGTGTTTCAGTCTGCGCTACGCTGAAGGAGACCTTTTTACTTTGCGAGATTGACTTGGCCAACTGGACAAAGCTCAATCCTGGGTTGTTGATTGCGCAATCCGGGCTGTTACGGGCTAACTCAACTAAAGTATCAGTCATACTACCGGCAGGAGATCCAGACAGGCATCTTCCCACAAGTAAGTCCACCTTGGTTTCCCGCCATGGGGACTTTTTGCGGGGGGGATCGTTTCGGCAATGGGGATGAATAAGGCAATTGTGAACAACGACACGGCAGACTCTGCCGCGACGTTCGCTAACGACAGTGACCCGGATATGACCCGGATATGAAGTTGACCCGATGCAATTATGGTGATATTGTCACGGCAAAAATGGAGAGGCAAAAATAGGAAATTTTGCATCATCCTGCCTATACCCTGTCTTTGCGAGATGACACATAGTAAAAACATGTAGTTAATGGCTGTATCTTTCTAACTTACTGAAAAGGAGAGTACCTATGTCTGTTAAACCGTTTGTCTATCAGGAACCGTTTCCGCTTACTAAAGATGAAACCAGGTATCGCAAAATTGAAGGTTCAGAAAAGTATGTACTCGTTGAAAAGTTTGCCGACACCGATGTGGTGAGAGTTTGCCCTGAGGCATTGGCTATTCTTGCCAATGAAGCGATGAGGGATGTCTCTTTTCTACTCCGGCCGGCTCACAATGAGCAAGTGGCTGCCATACTTAGCGATCCTGAAGCGTCGATGAACGACAAGGGCGTTGCGCTGGCATTTCTGCGCAATGCCGAAATCTCTGCTGAATTCGCTCTGCCGGTTTGCCAGGACACCGGTACTGCGACCGTTGCAGCGAAAAAAGGGCAGCAGATCTGGACCGGTGTGAAGGATGAAGAGTGGCTTTCAAAAGGGATCTACAAAACCTATACCGAAGAAAATCTCCGCTATTCCCAGACAGTAGCACTCGATATGTATGAAGAAATCAATACCGGCACTAATCTCCCAGCGCAGATAGACATACTTGCAACTGAAGGTGATTATTACAAATTTGTTTTTATTGCCAAAGGGGGCGGTTCTGCCAACAAGACCATGCTCTATCAGGAGACAAAAGCGCTTCTGACACCGGACAAACTGTTCAAGTTTCTTGTCGAAAAGATGAAATATCTTGGTACTGCCGCATGTCCTCCGTATCATATAGCCTTTGTCATCGGCGGAACCTCTGCAGATGCTTGTATTAAAACTGTCAAACTGGCAACCGCAAAAGAGCTGGACGGACTGCCGACGAGTGGCAATGAACATGGTCAGGCTTTCCGTGATGTCGAGCTTGAGAACAGACTGCTGGAAGCTGCTCATAAGCTTGGTATCGGTGCGCAGTTTGGTGGTAAATATTTTGCTCATGACGTGCGGGTAATTCGCCTGCCTCGTCACGGTGCTTCCTGTCCGGTAGGAATGGCAGTCTCCTGTTCGGCAGACCGTAACATAAAAGCAAAAATAACCAGAGACGGCCTGTTTGTTGAGGAGATGGACCGCAATCCGGGTCGCCTGATCCCGGCGCAGTATCGTGGTAAACATGAGCATGGTGTAAAAATCGATCTGAACAAGCCGATGAAAGAAATTCTGGCTGAATTGACTAAATATCCTGTCTCTACGCCACTGCTCCTTTCCGGCACAATCGTTGTTGGTCGTGACATCGCCCATGCCAAATTCAAGGAAATTATGGATAGCGGCAAACCTCTTCCCGAATATCTCCTTAATCATCCAATCTATTATGCCGGTCCTGCCAAGACTCCGCCAGGCAAGGCGTCCGGATCTTTTGGCCCGACTACTGCCGGACGAATGGATTCTTATGTTGATGAACTGCAGTCAAAAGGTGGCTCATTGATCATGATTGCCAAAGGGAACCGCAGTCAGCAGGTAACGGATGCCTGCAAGAAATTCGGCGGCTTCTACCTGGGTTCAATCGGTGGTCCGGCTGCCGTCCTGGCCGAAGAGAATATCAAAAAAGTCGAATGCATTGATTTTCCGGAGTTGGGTATGGAAGCTGTATGGAAGATTGAAGTGGAGAACTTTCCGGCATTTATACTTGTAGATGATAAAGGGACGGATTTTTTTAAGCAGCTCGGCTTGTAGAAAATATTTAACAGCTTTCTTACACACACACACACATTCAGAGAATAAAAGCCCCGCGTACCTGAGTTCGCGGGGCTTTATCGTGAACATTACAAATGTTGGGGCAAAAGATTTTTTGCCCCTACGAAAATATTATATTATGCTGCTAATTTTACAGGAGGTAGTTTCAGTGCTCAAAAGTATGACCGGATATGGTAAAGGGGAAGAATCAGCCCCACACGGCTCTTTTATCGTCGAAATACGCTCCGTCAACCATCGCTATGGTGAAATTTCGGTACGGCTGCCTCGATCACTTTATTCGCTTGAAAACGAGGTGAAGCGCCTTGCTTCGACACTTCTCAAACGGGGAAAAGTTGATATTTCAGTTCAGTGGGATGAGACAACTGCTGCTAATGCGGTGCCGCAACTGGACATGGTTGTAGCTCGGTGCTATTTCGAAGCATACTCACGATTGGCAAAAGAGCTTAATCTGCCGCAGGATGCCGACCCGGCTTACATCATGTCACTCAAGGGCGTGATGAAGGAGATAGCTGTTTCCGTTGATGAAACTGAATTGCAGCCGCAACTACTATCTGCAGTTCACTCAGCTATTGCTGCTCTGGAAGTGATGCGCAAGCGGGAGGGAGAGGCGCTTGCAGACGATCTGAAAGCAAGACGAAAGCAGATTGCCGTGTGGGCGGTGCTGATAGGTGAGCGGACGCCTCAAATGGTGACGGAATACCGCCAGAAGCTGAAAGCAAGACTGGATCAGCTTCTTGATGGCGTTGAGATGGATGAAAGCCGACTGTCACAGGAAGTTGCCCTACTGGCAGATCGCTGTGACACTACTGAAGAACTGGTGAGGCTCGCGAGCCATTTTAACCAGTTTGACGAGGCACTCCGCAGTACGGAGCCGGTTGGGCGGAAACTCGATTTCCTGATGCAGGAGATGAACCGTGAGGTCAATACAATCGGTTCGAAGTCAAACGATGCCGATATTACGAACCTGGTAATTAAGATTAAGGCGGAAATGGAAAAAATGCGTGAGCAGGTGCAGAATGTTGAATAAAATTGACGTCAGAGAAATGTGATTTGTTACCAAAATAGTATTGACGGTGGTTCATTTCGAGTGTTATTGTTTTTCACCTGTAAAAACAGAACCATATACATGAAAAGCCGATAGGACAATCAGTTGCACGAGTTTATAAGAGAGCGTTTTTTATGAAAAACCGGTTATTAATTCTGACAATTGCCTTCTCACTCCTAGTACCGCTGACTTCATTGGCGCAAGTTGTCTGTCTGGATGCTGAAGGTGAGGCTCTGATTGTCAATAATGATAAACCCGCTGCTAAAATGGAGGCGATTGCAAGAGCCAAGTGGTCTGCGATTGAGCAGTCTGTCGGTGTCGAGGTAAAGGCGCAGAGTGTCGTGCAGAATTTTGCTTTAGTTGACGATGCTGTTACCAAGCAGATAAAGGGTGTTGTTACCGGTCATAAAATTATTTCAGAGGGTAGCAGTGACGGTGTCTTCAAGGTAAAAATTAACGCATGCATCGAACCGGCAAAAGCGGGCGATGTTCTCTCATCTCTTGCACTAAATAATTCCATCGCTGTTTTCCTGCCTGCGTCAAAACCGCGCGAAGTCACTCACCTTGAGCAACGAGATGTACATGATGAAGCAAACATTCTTTCGGAGTCTGTCATAGGCAAGCTTGCTGAGCAGGGTTACACAGTGGTTGATGTTGCGCCTACCGGGGCTGCCGATGCAGCAGTCATAGATAAGGCGATGAAAAGCGGCAACTACATGACTCTTCGCAGTATGATGTACAAATTTATGTCCAATCTCCTCCTGATCGGCAAGGCTGAGTATACAATTTCAACAAAAAAAGGCTCTGACATAGGCTTCGGCGTACAGATGCCTTTTCAAAACGTAACTGTACGTCTCACCTACCGCCTGGTGACTAAAGAACCTTCCGGAAAAATGATTATTCTTGCTGCGGGAACTGAAGAGTCAAGAGCCATGGCCAACAACGCTGAAGATGCGACTGCAAAAGGTCTTAAAAACATTGCAGATAAATTTACTCCGGTTGTTCTTGAGAAAATATCAAAATATATCAAGGGTATATCACGAAAAATTAATGTAAAAGTTGATGGTATTTCTGATGTTTCAGCTAATTTTTCAGTCAAGGATATCCTTCAAAATACTGCATGGGTCACTGCTGTAGAGGAGAAGGGGTTAGGCGACTTCACTGTCAGCTATCCTGAAAATTCCATCTATCTCGCCAATAGTATTGAGCAGCGTGGCGGCTTTAAGGTTAAAAAGTTTACTCCGTATCTGATCGAATTTAAATATCTGCAGCAGTAGGAAACAACGATTCACTAAGTAGTCAATATTATATGCTTCATGGAGTGTGTCATGAAAAAAGTATTAACTATTATTCCTCCGGTTTTCTCTCTGCTGTTCCTGTTATCCGGTTGCGCAGCGACTATAGACCTTGCCAAAATGCGCGAATCAAAACTGGACGAAACAATCACAAAATCTGAACTACCTGGTTACATAAAAGAAAAAACCCGCCCTAAAGTCGCTGTTCTCCCTATTACTGATACATCACAGTACAAGAACCTCAATCTCGCTGAAACTGCTCAGGACACCCTTACCCAGCTACTCGTCGCAAGCGGCGGTGTTGAGGTTATTGAGCGTGCGCAGCTCAAACAATTCATGGAGGAGATCAAGTTCAAGTCCAGCGTTGGAGCAGAGATCGACGCAGACCAATTCGCAAAGATTGCTAAAGATGTAGATACCGTCTTTGTCGGAATCATCTCTTCAGCTGCTGTAACAGCATCCTTTACCGAAGCAAGTTCTTATACCGACAAAAAGGGTAAAACTCACTATTCACCCCCTTCATGTTCAGAAGTGGGCAGTGCCACCATAAACTTCAGAGCGCTTGCTTCCCCTTCCGGAACTATAGTAAATACCTTTCAGGTGAAAAGTAAAAGCGGT
Source organism: uncultured Geobacter sp. (assembly GCA_964418315.1). Classification (GTDB taxonomy): domain Bacteria; phylum Desulfobacterota; class Desulfuromonadia; order Geobacterales; family Pseudopelobacteraceae; genus JACRCG01. Next base: position 5,376 of record CAYQMO010000094.1, read on the forward strand.
CGCAGTCGTGAAGTCAGATCATCACACGAATGTAAGGTTCAAAGTCCTGGAGGATTACTTTCTGAGGCTATCAATAAAGCTATAGATGATGCCAAAGAAGATATTGCCAATACTTTCCCTTCATTTGGCTATATTTACAAGACAATGACTGATATAACCGATCCAAAGAAGAGAATCGCGTATATCAATCTTGGCAGGAATGACGGCATTGCTCCCGGAAATAAGGTTGATATAATTGAGTTCATCAAAGAGAAGGACAGGGTTACAGGTGGCGCTAGAACCATTCAGAGGACAGTTTGTGAAGCCGTTGTCTCTGAAACACAATTTCTTGTGGACAGTGCTTTGGTCATTATACCTGAAGATGCTTTAAATAGTGTATTAGTAGGCCAGGCTGTTAAAACAAAGGCGAATGTCAGTGTTTTCAGGGCGATCAACAAAGCTCTAAAGTGAGCAAACAGGGGGATTTATGAATTACCGACTATTGTTGCCGCTGCTGGCACTTCCGGTCATGCTGTTCTCGGCATGTTCGAGCCATGTAGCAAAATGTACCTCTCCGGAAGATAACCCGCAGCATCACTACCTAATGGGTATGGAGGCGCTGGAAAAGAAAAACCTCGACAATGCCCAGGAAAAATTCGAGCGCATGATCTACTGCGAAGATAAGATATCCAGGGCGTACAGCGGCCTGTCTATTGTCTCCGCTGGAAGAGTGAAGCAGCAGGCGGACGCCGGTTACAAAGCTGTAGACACCGGCAGAGCCTACGAAAATTTGAAGAAAGCCGATAAGTACGCTGGCAAGGATGAGGAAAAGTTTGATTTCGCCATTGCTACCATTAGGGTAGAGAGCGCAATCAAGAGTAAGGATTGGCTGGAAAATGCTTCAAATGCCTATAATGATTGCAACAATCTCAATCCCGATGAGCGCCAACTCCTGTACTATCAAGGTAAAGAAGCACTTAATTACTTCATGGGACTTGCCTACCTGGAAGGTTTCCAGTTTGCCAGAGCCAGAGACAGCTTCTCGTCCGTTCTCAATGCAAAGCGCGAAGGCAAATGGCATGAGAAGGCTGACAAGGGTTGGAAGAAAACAGATAAGATAGTTCGCGCCATGGGCGGGATTACTGTTGGCGATGTCGGGAAGAAGATTGCTGTGAAAGAGTCGGTTACCCGTGCGGATCTCGCAGCTCTGCTTATAGACGAGATGAATCTCGAAAAACTTTTTGCCGGCAGAATACCTGTTGCTTCACAAGTTGACGCTTTAAAAGCGGAATTCACTCCCGCCGACATCATGAGCTCCCCTTTTAAACAGGAGATAATGATCATAATGAAGTGGAAGGTTCGTGGCTTGGAGCCTAAGTATGATCAGACCACCATGGCCAACCTCTTCAAGCCGTCCGAAAATGTTTCCAGAGGAGAAATGGCATTAATCCTTGAAGATGTGCTAATAAAACTTACCGGTGATGCGAAAATATCCACTGCCTACTTCGGTCAGGAACGTTCTCCTTTTCCTGATGTGAGACCAACTTCTCCAATCTACAACGCTGTAATGAACATGACCAGCAGAGGGATAATGGAGGGTGAACTCTCTGGTGAATTTCGAGTTAACGATCCTGTTGAAGGATCTGAAGCTCTTCTTGCAATCCGTATGCTAAGACAGAAGTTAAATATCTATTAAATCATTCATAAAGGAGATCCAGAAATGAAAAAAATCGCAATCGCAGCATCCATTTTGTTTGCATTTTCGCTGTTGGCATTTGCCAAAGAGCCTCCTGCTGCCGCACCTGAAAATTCTGTCCAGCTTGATGAAACCTTTCAGAAAGCCAACACTTGGCTGAGCCAGCAGAATCTCTCCGTTACCGGAGGACCTTCAGGAAGAGACGACAATACCGCTTTCAGTCAGGAAGTTATTCTTTTTTACGGTGAAGGCCTGGCCGGCCCGAATCAGACTCACCCCACCCAGAGGGAGATGATGGCAAAACGTGCCGCAGTTGTTATGGCGCAGCGCTCTTTGATGGAGTATCTACAGGGTTTTGCCATTGTGGGTGACACTCTCGTAAAAGACGGCATGGTTCAGTATGACGTTGTTAGGTCTTCAGTTGCCGGTTTTGTAAAAGGTGCTCAGGTAGTTATTCAAGAGTACAGCAAGGACAAGGATATGGCTATTGCCATCATCAAGCTTGGCATGCATGGTCCGAAAGGTTTTGCCTCAACGATGTATGAAAAAATGTTGAAGGATCCGGAAATCAAGAAGAGTCTTACTGAGCTGGATGGTAAACCGGCTCCTGCATATAAGCACAAACCGGAAGCTCTTCCTGAAAATTATGACGGTCTTGTCATTGACGCCAGCAACCAGAGTTTCAGGCCGGCTCTTATAAACAGAATTTTTACTGCCAAAGGCGAGCTTCTTTATGATCCTTCAAAAATCAGCCAGAAAATACTTGTTGAGCAAGGTTGCGGCGAGTACACCAACAGTGTTGACAAAGCAAAGGCTGCGCTGGAAAAAAGAGGTGTAAAAAATCCATTTGTGGTTACTGCTGCCGGTGCAGTCGGTTCTTCTGACTTACAGGTTTCTGACGATGATGCTGTAAAAATCTTCTCTGCCAACCAGAAGGGCAATTTTATGAGTGGCGCCAAAGTCGCATTTGTCTTGAAGTAAGGGGGGATTTATCATGAAAAAGGTGTTAATAACCGCCCTGTTATTATTTTCGGTTTCGACTGTTTCAGCCGAGTATATAAACGGACAGTGGGTAGACCCTTCATGGTTAAAGCTGCACGAAATAAAGAACATGAAGATCGTATCTGCTGTTGCACGCCAGATGACATCAGCGTACCACTCTAATCAGCGCAGTGATCTCTCCATGCAGACAAAGAGGTGGGATAAGAAACCTTCAATCATGACTGAGGAGACAACAGAAATCCTCTTCCTCGATAAACCTGGAAAGATAAGACTTGCCGGTGATGAAGAGGGAAAAAAGAGTTGGAAAGTCGATAATTTTCTGCTTGTAGAGATTCTGGACATAAGCGGTACCGTTACGACAAGAAAGGTTATCGGCAGATTCGACTCAGGCGATAATCTGCTTCAGGATGGAAAGCGTATCAGCCAACTTAATCCGAACTCAATGACATTCACTCCTAAACAGGTAGACATAGGGCCACTACCGGTGAAGAAACCATTTAAACTCAGAGTAACCGCACTTGATTATGGGGAGTTTGGTGAGGTAAGCGACGTTTATATGATTATCGAGTAGTCAGTCAGGTTCAATTCTATTTATAGCCCTGGTCAACCTATATTGATCGGGGCTAAACTATTTGACGTTTCATTCACTAAGCAATTACAGGATAACTTGAAATGAATGCTGCTCTCACTAAAAAAACAGCAACACTCCGCACAATTCTGACGGATATGGGTGGCTGTGTCATCGGCTTTTCCGGCGGGGTGGATTCGACACTGCTGTTTGCCGTTGCCGCTGAAGTACTGGGGCGGCGTGCATTGGCAGTTACGGCGATCTCAAAGACATATCCGGAGCGTGAATTAAATGAAGCGCGAGAGTTGGCCGAGCGTATTGGTGGCCGCCATTTGATTGTCGAATCAGAGGAGTTGGATATCCCCGAATTCCGTGATAATCCCCGCAATCGCTGCTACTACTGTAAAAAAGAGTTGTTTGGTAAATTAAGAGTAATTGCCGACGAGGAAGACCTTAGCTTTGTGCTGGATGGCACTAATATCGATGATGCTGGCGATCATCGCCCTGGGCGGCAAGCGGCGGAAGAGCTGCAGGTGCGCAGCCCGCTGGAAGAAGCCGGGTTCACCAAGCAGGATATTCGTGATCTTTCCCTTGAAATGGCTTTACCAACCTGGGATAAGCCAGCCTTTGCCTGTCTCTCCAGCAGATTCCCTTACGGCACTGCAATTACCGCAGAGCGCGTCGGTCAGGTTGGGTTGGCAGAAGAATCACTGCGGGAAATTGGCTTTCGGACTTTGCGGGTGCGTTATCATGAGACTGTTGCAAGAATTGAGTTGGGAGAAGAGGAATTTGCCAGTGCTACCGGCGCCCTGCGTGATGAAGTGGTCAGACTGGTAAAAGCCGCCGGCTTCACATATGTTGCGCTCGATCTGCAGGGTTATCGAACCGGGGCTATGAATGAGGTCGCTCAGTAGCTGACAGTACTTACCGTGCGCGATCCATTTACAGGCATCGGCAAGCCAGAACCGCTCAACTACCTTTCATCTGGTACTTGGTCGAGGCGCCTCACACAAGAGCATAGAATTGTCTATCTTGTTTGTGAAGACAGAATCGATTTTCTTCAAGCACGGTATCATTATTGATCATTCCTACTTGCTCTCCTCATTCCAAGCAATATTTCTTTCATGTCTCCTTTTGCCTTGAAGCTTACAATCAGGAGGTATGGGGCTAACAGCATTGTTCCGCCAAAAATACCCAGCACACCCAAAACAAGTCCTTCGGGCGAGAAATTATGGCGCCAGGCGAGCCATAATCCAGATAATATCAGTAAGCACATAAAGTCAAAATTGAACTGTCCTGCCCAAGTCATCGCTACCATATCACCAAAAAATACTGGCAGCAGGTTCCATCCATGATTGATGCCCACAACCACCGTATAACAAAGAAGTCCTGTAATAATAATCGTTAAAAGAACTCGAAATGCGACCATAGGTGCTCCTTCCTTCATTAGTTTGATCAACGTCATTGGGCTGACCCGCCCGCCCAGCCTTTCCGGGCGGTCGGGTCAAGCCGCAAATTGGACATTCGGTTTGTTACTCTTGCAAGTTTAATATGTACGTGCTATTGTACAATATCTTGTCATTTGGGAGTACAATTATGCAGGCAGTTACTTATAGTGAAGCACGGCATGGTCTTAAGCACTTTATGGACACAGCTTGTAGTAACCATGAACCGATCCTGATTACGCGGCGTAAGAATGAAAGCGTAGTTCTCTTAAGCTTAGAAGACTACGAGTCCCTTATGGAAAGCGAATATCTGCTTTCCAGCCCTGCTAACGCCGCACGACTTATGCAGTCTATTCAAGAGGCTCAGTCCGGTAAACGAACATCCATGGATGCTCTTGAACTATGAATGTTACTCTCACACCGACAGCTCTGGATGATCTTCGCTATTGGCTTAAAACTGATAAACGCCAGACCGATCGAATCTTTGCGCTTTTTGAAGAAATCCGGCGAACTCCTTTTGAGGGAACCGGCAAGCCTGAGCCGCTCCGTTTCCAACTTGCCGGTTGCTGGTCCCGCAGAATTGACCGTGAACATCGTCTTGTCTACCAAGTTGAAGAGGCAGAGATTATAATTCTTGCTTGTCGCTATCACTTTTAATCACGGCAGACACTCAATAGGCATTATTCTTCAGAAATTCAGAGGACTTATGCTTTATGCGCAATTCGCTTTTTCTGGACAGTGAATCCGGTTTTGACTGGACAGTGAATCCGGAAATTTCTGGACACTGTTTTTCTCCAATTCTTCCCGCCGTGGGCCGTGGTTTCAAGTGTCCAATTCAGGTCTTCTTTGACAGCAGTTTTCGCATAGAATCTCCTTCCATTGAGAATGTTATTTGATGTGCATTGTGGACCAGCCGATCAAGCACAGCATCTGCTATGGTCGGATCACCGATAAGATCATGCCATTTCTCAATGGGAATCTGACTGGAGACAATGGTTGACTTGAGATCATACCGATCCTCCAGAATTTCAAGAAGGTCTCGGCGCTCGCGCTCAGTCAGTTTTGCCAACCCCCAGTCATCAATTATAAGTACGGCATACTTGGCAAGGCGAGTCAGTACTTTTCCATAGCTACCATCTGCTCTGGCGACATGCAGCTCCTGGAGTAATCGAGGTAGCCGCAGATAATGACCACTGAGTCCGGCGCGGCAGGCACTGGCGGCTAACGCACACGCTACGAAAGTTTTACCGGCCCCAGTGGGGCCAGTAATGATAACGTTCTGCCGGTTTTTCACCCAGCCGTTTTGGCACAGCGAGAGTATCGCCTCTCGGGAGAGACCCCGTGCTGTGCGGAAGTCTATATCTTCGGGGCATGCCTGGGGAAAGCGTAGTTTCGCCCCTTTAAGCAATGTGGTCAGTTTCCGATTGTCACGTTCAGCCATCTCCCGATCCACAAGCAGTCCAAACCGTTCTTCGAAGGCGAGTTCACCATAGTTTGTCTGGCGGGATTGCTCCTCGAAGGCTTGGGCCATCGCCGAGAGTTTGAGCCGGTGCAACTTGTCAATTGTCTGGGAGAGCATCATGATGCACCTCCACAGGCTTCGTAGTAGGTCTCTCCACGGATGTTGCCATGTTCCAACGGCAACTGTGGCTCCGGGTCATCACGGAGCTCCGCAGTTTCCAGACGCTTGTTCAGGGTGTTCTTAACGCTCTGATAATCAATTGCTCCAAGTCGTAATGAACGGATACAAGCCAACTCCAACCGCTCCGGGCCGTGCGTTTTCGCGAGCCGCAACAATCCAAGGCACCGCCTGTAGGACTGTTCCGAATGAACACTAATGGCAATAATTGCTGCAACCATCTCTCCCGTTTTGGGTCCGATACTTTCTCCCCATCTCCGCATCCGCTCCGGTGTCCATTCCAGATAGCGCTGGTGATGCGGAGGGCGATGAGCAGGATCGGTGACAAAAACCCGGACTCCATATGACCTGACATGAGAGGCAATCCTGGCGCCATCAAGGCAGATTTCAACTGTGCCGGATGAGAGCCATACTCCGACTTCCCGACCGATAAGGGAATAATGTACGCTGTAAAAGTTACCCTGAACGGCAATATGGTAGTCGATGTTGACGGTTGCCTGTCGCCATTCACGCAACTCAAAGCGTTGTTCCGGCAGCGGACTAAGAGCCGGTTGATCGACTTCTGTGAACAGTTCCCGCCTGGAACGACCGACGCCCTGCATAGGACGGTCATTGAGTTTATCCAGCGCTTCAGCAATACCGTCATTGAGTTCGCTCAGAGAGAAGAAGGTTCTGTCACGCAGTACCGCCAGAATCCGTCGCTGGGCGTTTAGAACCCCATTTTCAACTTTGGCTTTGTCGCGAGGCTTTCCGGCACGAGCCGGGATTACCGCCACTCCGTAGTGCGCCGCCAGAGCCGCATATGCCGGATTGGTTTCAGGGTCGTAACGACATGCCGTTTTGATGCCAGACTTTAAATTGTCAGGCACCACGCAAACTGGACAACCCTTGATATATTCAAAAGCATTTACATGGCACTTGAGCCAATTCGGAATCTGTTGATTGGGAACCGCGACCGCATAGGTAAAATCACTGGCTCCCAGAACAGCGACGAACATTTCTGCGATAATTATTTCTCCGGTGCTCCGATCGACGTAACTGGGACGGTCTCCGGAGAAGTCTACAAAGAGTTTCTCTCCAGCCTTGTGAGTAAAGCGCATCACCGGATCGACGGTCTTGGTGTGGGCACGGTAAAGGTCAAAGAACTGGGTGCGCCCGTAACCATCAGAGTGAATAGATCGATATTCTTCCCAGAGCAGTTGCAGGGTTACCCCTTTGCGCTTCAGCTCCTTCTGAAGCAACGTAAAATCGGGGAGCGGCCGTTTGGGGGGAGGAGGTGTCTCCTCCGGGAAAAGCAACCCTTTAAGGGCTGCGTCATCCAAAGCAATGAGCGCCGAACCATCAAGTCCGGCCTTGCCTGCAAGGGTCATATACTCACCCACGGTGGATGGTGAGACTGCACATGCCCGAGCTATGGCGCGCTGACTAAGCGCATGTTCAAAGTGTAACCGTAATACTTCTCTTATTGTTCGCATCGTTTTCTGCCTACCTTTCTTCATAATTACCTCCAGGAATGATTTCCTGGAAACATACGAGGTTTGGCAGAAAGAAATGAAAAAATATTAGTCCGAAACTAACTGGACACTAAATCCGGAACTTACAAAAAAGTGTCCAGTCAAAACCGGATTCACTGTCCAGTCACTTCCGGATTGAGTGTCCAGTGAAAACCGGATTGGGTGTCCAATCATTTCCGGATTAGGTGTCCAGTGTACTCCGGATTACGCATAGGAAAATTTTGGGGAAATATAGGTGTCAAACATACACTTTTTAAATATTGTAAAATGCCTGATTACTATACAGATTCCAACAACTCGAAATACTCTTCACGACTGATACCGGCTGTGCGAATGTTATTTTTTATAATGAAAACTGGTACTTCCTTCCAGTCCGGTATAACGATAGGGCGGACAATACCCGACTTTGTAAACACAACGTGATCACCTTCCGTTCTTACGCACTGAAAACCGGCCTTTTCAAAAATTCTTTTCAATTTCCATGCAGGAATGGCACTAATCTTGGGCATATCAGGCTGCCAAGCTCATTAGTTCGGTAGCAAGAAGACGAGGCGGATGCCAAGAAGATGTGGGTGATTGCGTAAATCCAGATTCTTCAAGAATGTCATCAAGTGTACCCATTTTCTGCGCTTCTTCTACAAAAAGTCTCACAGCAGTCTTAAGATTGGCACGTGCTTGCTCGATGTCACTGCCACAGCTAGACACATCAAGCTCAGGGCAATAGGCTATGATTGCCATACCTTCTTTGAAGAAAATCGTATCGAATTCTAATAATCACATGATGTTATCCTTCGTTTGAAAAGCAGAATATCGGTAGAAGATATGCCGGATCCCCTGCATGAAGATGGAGATTCTCCAGTTCCAGGTATGACTCACAGATATCCGGACAGAGTGCTTTTGCTGGTCACAGATCAGTGTGCTATGTATTGCCGGC
>CAYQMO010000095.1:0-11178 GCA_964418315.1 uncultured Geobacter sp.
GGAGAACGCGGCTACGATGATGCGGCCCGTACATTTAGGGAAGATATCATTAAACGCTTCACCGACATATTTTTCCGAGAGTGTGTACCCTTCGCGCTCTACGTTGGTGGAATCGGACAGCAGCGCCAGAACCCCCGCTTCGCCGTAGCGCGACAGGGAGGCCAGATCGGTCAGTTGGCCGTCAACCGGAGTGTGATCGATCTTGAAATCACCGGTGTGAATGACGACCCCTTCCGGGCAGGTAATTGCCAGAGCACAGCCATCCACGATAGAATGAGCCACCCGCAGGAACTCGACCTGAAAAGAGCCTATTTCCAGAATGTTGCGAGGAACCACGGTTATCAGTTCAACGGCACCGTCAAGTTTGTACTCTTCAAGTTTTGCGGTAACGAGGCCAAGTGTCAGGGCTGTGCCGTAGACCGGAACGTTGAGTTCCTGCAACACAAAAGGGAGGGCACCGATATGGTCTTCGTGACCATGCGTAAGACAGATAGCCCTCACCTGTTCCGAACGCTCCCGCAGCCAGGTGATGTCCGGGATGACATAGTCGATGCCGAGCATTTCGGGTGTAGGAAACATCAGGCCGCAATCAACGATAATGATATCGTCGCCGTACCGGTAGGCCATCATGTTCATGCCGATTTCGCCCAGGCCGCCAAGGGCGACAATCTGCAGCGCCGAATGTGACTCTGCTCTATCCATCAAATTATCTCTCATGTTGCAAAGGTATCAGCGCGGCAATCTTTTTGTCGCATTTTTCGATCCACTCCATACCGGGTGTGACCAGCCAGTGGTCGGCGTAGAAAGAACTCCGCAGGGAACGATACGCAATCAGGGCGCGGTTTACATCTCCAAGACGCTCATTGGTTTCACCGATCTGCCATAACTTCTCCGCTGCCTTGTGAATGGTCGGATGGAACGGGATATACATATGCAGAGCGGATTCGTATCCGGCAACGGCACCGGTGAAATCACCTTTAAGGAAGGCCTCTTCACCACGGCTGAATTGACTGTTCATGCGCCACCAGGTTCCTGCGAGGAGCAGGAGCAGGCTGATCAGGCAGATGACGATGCCGTTGGCGATGATGTTTTTTAGCTGTTCGTTCATCAAATTACCTGCCTTGGAAAAAACCGGGAATAAAGGTGAGCAGAACACCGAATGCAAAAGTGACAACTCCGCAGAGGACGACAAGGGCCGCTCCAATATCAAAAGGTTTTTTCAGGCGATGTGCCGCCGGAAATCCCCAGATCATACCGGCCAGTCCGGCAATAACCAGAATAATGTACTGATAGCCGATAGTCATTTTATTGCTCCAGACTTAAGTCAATCTGTTTGCGCACATGCTCCATCATCCAGGTCTCTGCGTCACTTCTGCGGAGATCTGAAGGAAAAACGACCGGAGGGTGAATTGTGATGCTGATATCCCCGCTGTATAGTCTGACTTGGTTGGCCGGATTTATCCGACCGCTGCCGTTGATGGTAACAGGAATGACCGGCACGCCTGCTTTCCGGGCAAGGATAAAACCGCCCCGCTTGAACGGCAGCAGCTTGCCGTCCGTTGTACGTGTGCCTTCGGGGAACAGCACCACGCTCTTCCCCTGGCGAATCGTGGCTGCAGCCTCATCAAGGCTCTGCAGAGCTTTGCGTCCATCGCTCCGGTCAAGAGGGATATAGCCGCCACGCCGCATGGTATGGCCGAACAGTGGAATCTCAAAGAGCTCCTTCTTGGCTATCCAGTAAAATCGGCGCGGCATTGCCGCCAGCAGTGACAGTATATCGAAGTTGCTCTGATGGTTGCTCATAAAAATTACCGGGCCGTCCGGGAGAAGTTCACTGCCGCTGACGGTTACGTTTACCCGGTTCAGCGCCAGCATCAAACGTGCCCAGAGTCGCGCGTGCCAGGCATGACAACGCCCGCTTGCATCAAACAACGTCGAAAGAAAAGAGCTGACTGAAAACAGCAGAGTCAGAGGGATAAAAGCTGCCAGATAGAAGTACGCTCGAACCATTGTCCTACTCCAGAGAGGCGCGGGAGCGTTTTTTGTCTGACACGATACGCTTTTCCGTGAGGCGATTTTCTTTGGCTCTTTTTGGCAGACGCGTGGCTATCCGTTTTTTAATTATGCGCTCACGCCGTTCCAAGGCATGGCGGAGGCGTTCCATGGCGACTTCACGGTTTTGGAACTGGCTTCGATTCTCCGATGCCTGGGCAACGATTCCTGTTGGCAGGTGGCGGATACGTACTGCAGAATCGGTGGTATTGCGGTGTTGTCCCCCAGGGCCGGAGCCACGGTAGAATTGGATTATTATGTGTGCTTCTGAAATTTCAATCACAATTAAATCTACCCTTCCGCCTTCAAATCCCTGGCCATCAGCTCTATGACCGCCTGGCGCGCCGGTTTGCTCTCATGCAGGATCTGATAGGTCTTCTCCACAATCGGCATTTCAGCACCAAGCTTACGGGAGAGCTGATAGACGGAAGCGGCGCTCTTGACCCCTTCCGCGACCATATGCATCTCGGCGAGGATATCGGTAAGATTCATCCCCTGACCAAGTTTGAAGCCGACGGTGCGGTTACGGGAAAGATCACCGGTGCAGGTCAGCACCAGATCGCCCATGCCTGCCAAGCCCGAAAAGGTAGAACTTTGCGCCCCCATGGCCTGTCCGAGACGGTTCATTTCAACCAGCCCCCTGGTAATAAGGGCGGCACGGGCGTTGTGGCCGAAGCCGAGGCCGTCGCAGATTCCGGCGGCAATGGCAATAACGTTTTTTACGGCTCCCCCCAGTTCTACACCAATCACATCACTATTGGTGTAGACACGCAGGCAGGGACAACTGAAAGCTGCCTGAACCCGTCCGGCGGCGACGGCATTAATCGATGCAGCGACGATCAAAGAGGGAAGTTCCTGGGCAACTTCGCGGGCAAAGGTCGGGCCAGAGAGCGCCACATACCGCGCAGGCGCGGCATCACCCAGCAGTTCTACGCATATCTGGGATACAGTCCGGAGGGTATCAAGTTCAATCCCTTTGGAGGCGTTGGCGATAATCGCTCCAGGCGCAATATGCGGGGCAAGCTGTTTCAGTATGCCGCGCGTCACCTGAACCGGCGTTACCAGCAGTACGATGCTCCGCTCTCGCACCGCCTCTTCCAGATCCCCTGTACAGGCCAGCGCTGGATGCAGGTTTATTCCGGGGAGATAAAGTGAGTTGGTGCGATGTGCGTTGATTTCTGCCACAAGTTCCGGCTCGTAAACCCATAGGAGGGTATCATTGCCGTTTGCCGCCAGTCGGCCGGCTAATGCGGTACCCCAACTGCCACCGCCGATAACGGCTATCCGTTCGATCTCTGCCGTTTTGCCGACTAACGCTTCACTCATCATAGTCATCATCATCAAACATCTCCTCCAGACGCGGATCATACCCCTCCGCTAATGTCTGCCTTGCTGCATCCACGCTGTCCAGAATCAAGCGACGAATGAACGGGTGCCGACAATCGGGTATAAAACCACCAACCAGGCTTAATGCCGTTGCCAATGTCTTTTGCACTGCGTTTTCGTCACACTCTAGCTGTTGGAGGTAATCAGCGGTCAACAGCAGACGTTTGATGATTTCGGCACGCCTGGGCGCAATAAGCGCATCACAGCAGAGTGAGATCTCCTTCTCAAGAGCCTCCGGCGATACGGATTCCGCTCCCCCCTCCTTTTCCAAAGCAGAGAAGCGATCGGCAATATCATAGAGCGCCATCTCGGTAAGTACCCACCCTTCAACTCCAGGCTGATCAAGCAGGTCGTTGGCGGTAGCAATATGACCCGGAATTTTATCGACAATATCTTCAAGATACTTGAGTTTGAAGCGGGGAATGTATGCTTCCGGTTTGAGTGAATCGGGGAGGAAAAGGCGCATGTCAACGTAGAAATCGGGCGGCAGGAAAAAGCCCCCTTCACGACTGCGGTAGAGTGCATCCTGGAGCAGAGCGACGGCATAACCCGAATCTACAGGGATCAACATCTCGCCACCGGCTACATCTTTCAAAATATGGCCATACTCCTTCTCGTCCTTCATTCGATAGCTTATAGCGTTCAACAGACCGTCACTCTCTCCGGTCAGGATCAGCATCGCTGCAAAAGTGTGATCATCAAGCCGCCAGGAGAACCAGAGAGTGCGTGAACCGTAAAAATCAACCGGGCCGACGTATACTTCATGAAACTGGAGCGGTTGCTGGATGGTCTGCGGCAGTTCAAGCGGTTCACGAATGCCGATGAATGAGAGGCGCAGGATATTTCGCCGGATCAATTCGGTCAGATCTCCTGCAAGGCGGATTTGGGCACGCTGCAGAACATCAAGGGAATGGGCGCTTCGAGCCCGCCCCAATGCTTTTATCGCTTCGCGGACGATCTCCTGTTTCTCAAAAGAGAGCAGAATCTCCAGCAAGGCTACCGCTTCGACCGAGCCCTTTTCAGAAAGGCGTTGTATCATCTTCACACGGAATTCGTCGGCAACATCCAGAAAGCTGTCGATAAACCGGACGAGTCCTCGCTCATTATCAGCCAGGCAGTCATCGACAAATCCTTCAAGAGTAGGGGCACCGTAGCCTGTCATAGCGGCGAATGGGGGAAGAGTGACGTCGATACCGCTTTCGTGGAGCAGATCCAGAAGAGCCAGCTTGCCATCCTCTTCCAGATCTTTGCGCTGCAAGGTGATCTGGATGAGCTGATCCATCCATGCGGAGGCATCGAAAAAATCAAGCATGCAGGTGTAACGATACAGGGCGGTACCGTTCTGCTCACGCCAGAGCTTGCGAACCAGCGGAGAAAGCGCCCGTTTGCCGGATTTCTGCAAGCGGCGGCCGATACGCTCCATCTGCTCGCCGGTCAGGTCGTCACGCTTGAGAAAATCCAGCAGCCTGGTTATACGGCGACGTTCCCGCAGGGTTTTGTCTATTTTAAGGGGGAGGGTCATGTTCCTGGTTGCCTTTATATCATTTGAATCAAGCGTGAGGACTTTAGCACACGAACATGGTAATGTCACCAAATGTGCATTTGACATCCTTGATGCTATGGAAGAAGTACATCATAACCGCCTGGATCAGACTGTCTTTCTGTGACCCTTCAAGGCACCGAACATCACGATGAGACCCGGCACAAAAATCATCGCCCAGATGATCTTGTCCAGATTCACCTTGACCCATGGCATGCTGCCCAGAAAATAACCTGCCGTACAGATACCAATCACCCATATCATCGCCCCCATAACATTATACAAACTGAACTTGCCCCGACTCATGGCAGCCACACCGGCTACAAAGGGCACGAATGTTCGCAAAAATGGCATAAAGCGGGCCACAATTATCGTAATGCCACCATAACGCTCGTAAAAATTGTGTGAGCGTTCAAAGGCTGCCTTGTTAAACAGGCGCGAGTTTTCCCAGCTGAATACTTTGGGACCGAAATAGCGCCCTATGGAATAGTTGCACTGATCGCCCAAAATGGCGGCCACCAACAGCACTGGGACCGCCACCGGATAGCTCATCATCCCAACACCACAAAGTGCACCAGTGACAAACAGCAGCGAGTCGCCAGGCAAAAACGGCATCACAACCACGCCAGTTTCAACAAAGATGATCAAAAACAACAGCGCATACACCCAAAGGCCATAACTTTGCACAAAGGCCTCCAGGTGCTTGTCCACGTGAAGGATGAAGTCAAGAAGAAAAGTGATGATTTCCATAGGTCGGCATTATCCTCAAGGATGGGCATGAATGATTCAGCGTAGAAAGCTCCTTTTTCAGGGGGCTGACAATACCACCCAACATGACCCCCGTCAACGATACATATAGCGGCGCAAGCGCTTGCGTCATGCTTGACTTTTGGATATTCACTGCTAAAGTGTTGGCATAACTCGCAAACTCGCATACATTTTCCACCTGCCGTGTACCACGTAATCCTTCGCGTAACCAGATAAGGAAGTATTCCATGAACAGAGTTTCAATATTGCTTCTTACCTTCATCATTACCGCTGTTTCACCCGTTTATGCCGTACCGCCGCTGCCTTTGGAAAGCCTGAAACAGCAGATAACTTCCCGCTACGCCGATGTTACGCCAACCAGGTGGGGAGAGAACGTTCCCGGTGTCCGCACTCGATTGGATACCGCTGAGAAGGTTATCGCCCTGACGCTGGATGCCTGCGGCAGCGCCAGGGGGAAAGGGGTTGATGCCCTGCTGATGGATTTTTTAATCCGAGAACAGATTCCGGCAACGCTCTTTATCAATGGCCGCTGGATCGATGCCAACCCCGACCTTTTCAGGCAGTTGGCCGCCAATCCGCTCTTTGAAATAGCAAACCACGGCATCCGTCACAAACCTGCATCAATCAATGGACGGTCAATTTATGGCATTGACGGTACGAAAAATATTGGTGAGGTTGTGGAAGAGATCGAGCTGAACGCCCGCAAGATTGAAGCCATCAGCGGTCTGCGCCCGAAACTGTATCGCTCCGGCACCGCCTACTACGATGAAATAGCTGTGCAGATATCCGGGGATTTGGGGCATGAGGTCGCAGGTTATTCTCTTCTTGGTGATGCCGGGGCAACCTGGAGTGCCGCCCAGGTAAAAATGGCGCTACTTAAAGCTGTCCCAGGAGATATTGCGCTGCTGCACATGAACCACCCCGAAGCTGGAACAGGAGCGGGCATTATTGCAGCCGTGCCGGAATTGAAGAGACGCGGTTTCAAGTTTGTCAGAATGTCGGAGTTTCCGCTGAAATAAAAAAACGTAGGTATGTCTGGTCTCTATATCTGCTGCAGCAAAGCCTGAATATCAGACTGTGCGGCGATCTCACACTGCTCGTCGAGAACTGCGGCAAGGATTTCTTCGGTTGTTAATGGATTCGCCATGACCACGCGAAATACGGTGATGGTATCGCCGTTGTAGCGGCCAGGGGCTAGACGGGTACGGGAGACAAAGGTTCTTCCGGCTTCTCGCTGACGCTTCTGCATGGTTTCGATGATTTTGTCGAGCAGTTCGTTAATGCTGGCTGCGCGTTCAGCCGTGGCTTGAGCAAGCTTCTCTTGCACCCAGGCCGGTATGTAGCGATAGGTGAGGATGTTGAGTTCAGGTTCGGATACCAATTCAAAATCGGGATGGGCATCGATGCGTCTGGCGAAGCGGCGGGCGCGCTCTATGCCCTGATCTATAAGCAGCTCATACCCTTTGCGACCGATAATGGAGAGGCCGGCGTGTACCAGCATGGCCATGCCGGGGCGAGAGCCTTCGAGGGTTCGGCTCCCCAGATCCCTTGAACCGCGACGGATGATATAGGCGGCGTGATGTTCGATGGATGAGAGCGTGGCAGGATCCTTGAACAGTACCATACCGGCTCCCATCGGCACATAAAGTTGCTTATGGGCATCAATGGTTACCGAGTCGGCTCGTTCGATGCCGCGCAGCACTCCACGGTAGGTATCGGAAAAAAGTGTCGGCCCCCCCCAGGCGGCATCCACATGGAAGTGACAGCCAAGCTCTGCGGCCAGATCGGCCAATGCTTCCAGGGGATCGACGTTGCCGGTTTCGGTGGTGCCGGCGAGACCGATGAGGCTCAAAGGGCGGATCCCCTCGTCTTTTAGTCGTGCGCAGTGTCCCCGAAGAAGTTTCATGTCTATACGGTTGTTGTCATCCGTTTCCACCGCGATGAGATTATCCCGTCCGATGCCGAGCAGGTCGGCGGCTTTTCCCAGAGAGTAATGTCCACGGCGGGAGACCAGAATGGCCAGCCCCTGGCAGTCCAGATGCTGTAGAGCCTTGAGCAGCCCCTCCCGTGCGATCCCCTTGAAATTGCCCGATGGAGCGCAGAGGCGGTTGCGAGCCGCCCAGAGGGCGGTGACGTTGGCGATGGTGCCGCCGGAGCAGAAGGCACCGAGAGAATAGTTGCTGTTTTGAATCCACTGGCTGTAAAAATCGTCGCTGCCGCTGTAGATCAGCCGATGGATCATCGCCAGCACCTGCCGCTCCATCGGTGTAAAGGCGCGGGAAGTTTCTACCTTGACCAGATTCTGGTTAAGGGCGGTCAGAATTCGGGAGAGCGGCAGCATGAAGTATGGGAGAGCGGAGGTCATATGTCCGATAAAACCGGGCGAGGCGGTGTGTACCGACTGGGAAACGAGTTTTTCTTTGAGGAATTCGGTGTAGTCCGAAACGAAGGTGGGATTTTCCGGGATGATGGAGTGGGAAAAATCCATCTCTATTTCATCAATGTCACGCTCAACGGCGACGATATGTGCCTGCAAAAAACCGGTCAGGTTATCAGAAATGGCTTGATCAACGCGACCTAAAGTAGAGTCGGGGGCTTCCGGAACGGTAAAAATACGGTATATATTTTCCAGATTTGCCTGGGCAAATTCTCTCAGTTTTTGCATGGAAGTGAAGTCACCGATCCTTCTGTCAAATATTTGATCACCACCGCATTGCGTCTATCGGGCAGGAATCGATGCAGAATCCACAGTAACTGCATCGATCCGGCCATCGTATCAGGGCATATTTATGAAACCGGTCTGTCTCCAGGGTAATTATTTTTTCAGGGCAGGCCGCTACGCATCGACCGCAGCCGCTACATAGTTTCACGTTGACCGCTGGCGTAGACGGCACAGCGTCTACAGCCCGAGATCCAACTGTTTCCAGGTAAATCCATGTTTTGTATTCTTGTAATTGTATGGATAGTAGCGGGGGCACTTGGCAACAACGGCATTTCCTGCCTGCTTGCAGGTGCGGCGGCAGGAGGTGCAGAGCTTGTTTACGATGGGGCGCAGTGATCTATTTTTTTGTTGAGCTTTCATAACGTCTGCTATTCCACAAATCTGATCCAGCCGAATTCATCCTTCAATCTGCCGGTCTGGATGCCGGTCAGGGTGTCATAGAGTCGTTGAGTTATTTCACCAACCTTGCCGCCGGTCAGTTGCAGGACTTCATCCTTGTAGCAGAGCTTTCCAACCGGAGTGATTACAGCAGCGGTGCCGCTGCCGAAGGCTTCGGTAACTTTGCCGGCGCGAATATCAGCCATAAGGTCATTAACGTCTATCTGCCGCTCTTCGACCGTATAGCCAAGGGTTGGTGCCAGTTTCAGAACCGAATCCCGGGTTACTCCGGACAGAATCGACCCGGTCAGAGGTGCGGTAACGATGTGTCTGCCGTAGGCGAAAAACATATTCATGGCGCCGACCTCTTCGATATAGCGCCGCTCCCGACCATCCAGCCATAGCACCTGGTCATACCCTTTTTTCTTGGCTTCGAGTCCCGCTTTTAGCGAGCTGGCATAGTTACCGCCGGTTTTGGCCTCGCCGGTGCCACCTGGAACGGCACGCACGTAATAATCTTCCACCAGAATGTTTACCGGGTTGAAACCGGCTGCGTAATACGCGCCAACCGGGGAAAGAATGACGTAGAAGTAATAGTGATCGGAAGGTTTGACGCCAAGTACCGGTTCAACCGCAATCATAGTAGGGCGGATATAGAGCGAGGTGCCGGCGGCGGTCGGAATCCACTCCCGCTCCAGCGAAACAAGCTGCTCGATACCCCTTAGAAACAGCTCCTCCGGAACCGGTGGCAGGCAGACACGGTCTCCGGACTGATTAAAGCGACGGGCGTTCATCTCGGGACGGAACAGGGCGACCCGGCCATCTTCCCATTTATAGGCTTTAAGCCCCTCAAAAATTTCCTGAGCATAATGAAACACAAGGCAGGCGGGGTCGAGCATAAACGGAGCGTACGGCTCTATCCTGGCATCACACCACCCCTGCCCTGCTTTCCACTCCACAACCAGCATCCGATCAGTAAAATATTTGCCGAAGCCGAGTTGTGACTGGTCGGCAATTTTAGTTTTCATTTTTTCGCTTGGTAACGGAACTATTTTGATATCCATACATCACCTCATGTAATCCGATTGAATGTTGCTGTACCTATCATATTCGCTTACTTGCAGCAAGATGAAAAAATCTGGTTGAGTTATAAGTTACAGAAACCGAGAGCGGCAGCGATGCCGCTCTTTTTGTTTGTGTGGTAAATGATCGATTGATTTGCTATAAATGCCCGATAATTTTAACTAATCGGCAGACAACGAGCTGTCAAAGGCTGCAGCGTATGAAACTCATCATTACTCCACCGGCAAAAGCCCTCAACAAGGCGCATCTCAAGCAGAGCCTCAAACGCGATCAGATCGAACTGTTCAAGGTCAACCTGGCGCGGATGTTCGAGCGCATCCGTACAGAAGAGCATGAAGAACACCTCAAGAATATCGTTTCCGATTTCCTTAAAGACACCTGGTATAAACAGACCAACGAGATCAACACCAGTGGTCGAGCGGATCTGGTGATCCATAATGGCACAACCTCATCCGCATCAGTTGGAGTGCTGATCGAAGTTAAACGCCCTACCAACAAGAGCGAAATGATATCGCCCGAGCGTCCGAATACCAAGGCGTTGCACGAACTGCTGCACTACTACATGCAGGAACGCTACATCAAGGGCAACAATGAGATCCGGCACCTCATCGTGTGCAACATTTACGAGTGGTATATTTTTGACGCCGTTGATTTCGAACGATTCTTTTTCAGCAACCAGAAGCTGATCAAGAGCTATAAGGACTGGAACGACGGTCTGCTGGTCAGCAGCAACACCGACTGGTTCTACCAGGAGATCGCCAAGCCGTTCATTGAAAAGGAACTGGATGAACTTTCCTGCACTTATTTCGATTTGAGGGAATATGCAGGAAATCCCCCCCAGCCTTCCTTTCGTAAATGGGGGAGCCTTGAAAGACCCACTTTGTTAAAGGGTCCAAACATTGAGTCTAAATGGGGTTTAGAGGTATTTGCCGATAAGCGATTGATCGCCCTGTACAAGGTACTCTCCCCGCCACACCTGCTCAAAGAAATATTTGCCAATGACAGCAACTCTCTCAACAAAGAATTTTACACTGAGCTTCTGCACATCCTCGGCCTGGAAGAGGTTAAGGAGAAGGGCAAAAAACTGATCCGCCGCAAAGCGGAGGGGAGTCGCAATGACGGCTCACTGCTGGAGAATACCTGCAACTTCCTCAAAACCCGTGGACGGCTTTCTGTGTTGTCCGATCTCCGGCAGTACGGAGCTAACGCGGATGAGCAATGTTTCAGTGTTGCTCTGGAGTTGTGCATT
>CAYQMO010000095.1:11188-14118 GCA_964418315.1 uncultured Geobacter sp.
TGTTATTCCTGAAATTGCTGGAAGGGCAGTTAATTGGCTACCATGCGGGAAATCGCAGTTTTGCGTTTTTGAACAGCAGCCGTATCGCGGATTTTGATGAGCTGAACGAACTCTTTTTCGAGGTGCTGGCGGTCAGGATGGAAGAACGGAGTGAATCGGTACGCACCAAGTTTGGCAACATCCCGTACCTGAACAGTTCCCTGTTTGAGGAAAGCGATCTGGAACGGTCTACGATGCGGATCAATGAACTTAAAAACCGGCTCGAACTGCCCCTGCACGGCTCAACCGTATTGAAGGGCGCTAACGGCAAGCGTCTCTCCGGCAACAAAAGCACCCTTGGTTATCTGTTCGATTTCCTTGACGCCTACGACTTCGGCGCAGAGGGAAACAGCGATATTCAGGAGCAGAACAAGAGCATCATCAATGCCTCGGTGCTGGGGCTGATCTTCGAGAAAATAAACGGCTACAAGGACGGTTCCTTCTTCACCCCCGGTTTTATCACCATGTATATCTGCCGCGAGACTATCCGCCGTGCGGTGCTGCGCAGTTTCAACGAAAAATATGGCTGGAGTTGCGAAAACCTGAACGATTTGCACAACGATCTGTATCGCCAGCGTGTCCCTCTAAACGAGGCAAATGCCGTAGTGAACAGCCTCAAAATATGCGATCCGGCGGTCGGTTCCGGCCACTTCCTCGTCTCGGCGCTCAACGAAATCATCGCCGTCAAGAGCCAGCTACGCATACTTGCAGACAGTGACGGCAAGCTGTTGCGCTGTGATGTTACTGTCGAAAATGACGAGCTGATCGTGACCGTTGATGATCAGATCTTCGAATACCATTACAAGAACGCTGAATCGCAGCGGCTTCAAGAAACATTCTTCCACGAAAAAGAGACCATCATCGAAAACTGCCTATTCGGTGTGGACATCAACCCCAAGTCAGTCGCCATCTGCCGTTTGAGGTTATGGATAGAGCTGCTTAAGAATGCCTATTACCGGCGCGGCAGCGACGCGCTGGAAACCCTCCCTAACATCGATATCAATATCAAGTGCGGCAATTCGCTGGTCAGTCGCTTTGCCCTTGGCAGCACTCCTAATTTGTCGGCAATAAGCAAGAGCAAGCTAAAAGTATTGACTGAAAAATATCGCCAGCATGTATTTGAATACAAGTTATCGCCGGCCAACAAAGCGCAACTACGTAAAGTAATTGCAGACCTTAAGCACGATCTAGAAAACTTTGGCCTTCCAAATGACAAAGATCTGATTACGCTGCGAAAGAAAGAGAATGAGGTGGCTCAGATGGGCTTTGCCTTTGACAATCAGGGGGAGACTGCACGTCAAAAGCTGTTGGCCGATCTGCTTGTAATGCGAGAATGCTATGCTGTGAAGGAACAACTTGTCTACAGTAATGCTTTTGAATGGCGTTTTGAATTTCCAGAGGTTCTGGATGAAAACGGAGAGTTTGTTGGATTTGATGCGGTGGTTGGGAATCCACCGTATGGTGTGAAATTTCAAAAAGAAGAATCAAAGTACAATTTTCAACATTATCCAGCCGCCAATAGGGTCCCTGACAGTTACTGTTTTTTTATGCTACGGTCATTTGAGCTTTTGAGGAAGCAAGGCGTTCTGTCTTTAGTAGTTCCAAATACTTTCTGTGATCTTGAAAGCGGAGAAAGTTTCAGAAAAACATTAATTCAGTCGTATAGCCTAACCTGGATCTGGCAAACCGGTTGGGCGTTCGAGTCGGCAGTTGTTGATACTCTGGTATTCCAAGCAATAAACTCACACTCTTCGGAAAATTCTACGATAACCATTCTGTCAGGCGACCAGTCATATACGCGGCAAACCTCTGATTTTCTGTCCAACCGACTTGCCAAAATTGATTACCGCAATCAACCCGGTAAAATCGACCTTGTTGATAAAGTAAGGAATCATTCTATCCCACTCAGCGATATTGCTAACGTTAAGGCTGGAGTAAAAATGTATGAAAAGGGGAAAGGTATCCCTCCACAAACTGAAGAAATTATCGAAAATCGACCTTATTCAATTACTGGGAATTCCCCTGCAGGTTGGAAGCCACTTTATCGTGGGACGGATGTAAAGCGCTACAAGCTAAATTCGCCAAGTGAGTTTGTGAATTACGGCCCCTGGCTTGCTGCACCGCGAAGCGCGGAGATGTTCGACAGCCCCAAGCTCTTGATGCGAAGAACAGATGATCGTCTGATGAGCGCAATAGATCGAGACTCGGCAATCTGCGTCAATTCATGTCACGTAATAAAGCATAAGCCCGATATCATTGCGCAATTTTCCTATGAATTTCTGTTGGCCATTCTGAATGCAAGACTTACACAGTATTTTTTCGAGCTTTCTAATCCGCAGATGCAGGGAAAGGTCTTTGCCGAAATTAAGGTTGTTTATGTCGAACAACTCCCCATTCCACCCGCCACCGACGCTCAGCAAGCTCCCATCATCGAGCGCGTCCAGAAACTCCTTGCGGCACAGAAATCCCCCCCAGCTCCACTTTTTGGAGGGGAGAGCGAAACCGACATAGCGCAGCTCGAAGCCGAAATCGACCGCCTTGTGTATGATCTCTACGGCCTGACTGAGGAGGAAATTGCTGTGGTGGAGGGGAAGAAATGAAAAAGTCAAAGAACTTAACCACAAGCATCCCTGAAACGTCAACTGAACGCAAGTAACGCGGCAGGGTTGATAGAACTGCCATGGCACCCACGCTCATTGATCTCCCACCCGATTAGATACAATTGTTGTGTGTTAGCGGTGGAAAAACATTGACACTGCACATTTTGTTTGTTAAAAGGACACTCCTCTTTGTGGGGGTGTAGCTCAGCTGGGAGAGCGCTTGGCTGGCAGCCAAGAGGTCATCGGTTCGATCCCGTTCACCTCCACCATAAAAATCAAGGGGTTAGCTTA
>CAYQMO010000096.1:0-14051 GCA_964418315.1 uncultured Geobacter sp.
TTTTAGCACCAGCATGGAGTTTCTGTCAAGTGGAAACCGATAGGGAGGACCGGAGAGCTGTGGCAGGTGATGTGGGCGGAGGAATTATCTTCATTAATACAGAAACTTGTTTCATTTAACAGTGTTTTCTGATAGTAAATTCACCCAACGTAGGTACACCGCACAAAAGTCAGTTTATTTGAAGAAAGGGATTCAGGAATTTGCCTCTAATAAATTATGTCAAAAGTTACATGAATGATTGGATATAACATGAGATATATATTTTCAATGTTTACCCTCACACTCATATTGCTTTCATCAGGTTGTGCTCAAATGGTCATGTATTATGACTCTAGAAACAAAGATCCAGATTGTTCTAAAGCATGCGTTGATAAATTTGCTAGCTGCAGTTCTGATAAATCACAAAAACAGCTTGGCAATGAAAAATGCAGGCACTTGTATGAATCTTGCGTAACAACCTGTAATAACGAATAGATTATTAAGTATACTTACTTTAAAGGAGAATATAAATGAGATACCTGTCATTGTTTTTTGTATCTATTGTTATTACAGGTTGTTACGCTCCATTAGAATCAGTTGTTATGACTGACGTCGTAGATGAATATGTTGTTTTGGGTAGAGATACTACCCCTTTTGTAAGTCAGCAACATATTGCTGAAGAAACTGCTGTTTCTGGAGCTATGGAGTTTTGTGCCTCCTTAGGAAAAGAATATAAGAAGAAATATGTTTTAACCACTGGAATGATGGTAGGTAAGTTTGCTGACGCTACTCTTCATTTCAAATGCGTTGATAAAGGAATGATCCAAACAGAATCTCCAAAGATTCCTGATAAAGTCCTGTTAAGTGATAAAACTTTTGAAGATCAACTCTACTTAAAACTTACTAACTTAAAAAAATTGCTTGATGACGGTACTATTACAAAGGACGAATTTGAAAAACAGAAGGAAAAATTACTGAACCAGAAGTAACTCCCTTGGCATTGAGCCATCGCGGATTTCCATTTGTCACCCCATAGAGGCACTTTGACCTAACCCGTCGGAGTGCCTTTTTCCATTCCCGGCTACCAGATCACATCAATCAAAGAAATCAGACGCAACTAAACAATAGAAAGGAGAATCACCATGTTCTGGATCACTATCCTCACACTCATCGCAGGCGCAGCACTCATCAAACTCGGAGCACTCTCTGTAATAGTCAGTGTCCTGGCAGTGTCACTCAAAGTAGTAATCGGACTGGTAGCGGCTATCGGTCTTTTTATGATCTGGGCGGAAAGCAGGGGAGTAAAATGAAAATGAACTGGCACAGCATGTCTAAAATCGACTTCACAGAGAAAATGGTATCGCTCGGAGTCAGTTCAAGTGTTTCCGTGATGTTCAGCACCGAGATGGCAGCATTGTGCGTAAAAACGCGCCGATGAAAAAAGGTATTTACAGCCTGCATCTGTTATCCGGTCTTCTCAAAGCATCAAATCGTAGATACGTGGAATTCATTTCTACCTTTGACGATGTAAGCAGTGGCATCAATAATCTGAAGAAAGTTTCCGAAACCGTTGTGACGGACAAACCTACCTACAAAGGTTTCAACTTCTTCGCTGAAGATGATGTCAAATTGCTTGTCACCCTTGAAAGAGGTGAATTCAATATCAGCGGTTTTCAGAACAAAACGCTTCAGCGCTATTTATCCGACAAAAGCAGTGGACAGATATCCAGAATACTGAAGCGACTGAACAAACATGGCATCATCAAGAAGATCGGCAAAACCTATAAGTACTATCTTACCCGTCTGGGAAAAGCCGTAATTGCCACAGGACTGATTATCAAAGAAATGTCTATAATCCCACAACTGGCAACGGTTTGACGGTAGTGCAGTAAAATTTTCCTTGCCACTTCAGCACGAAATTCAGGCGTTAGTTACTAAATCATGATTAACCAACTTCGGGAGCGTCCGGCTGAAATGTCAGCGCTTTAATCAATACGAACGCCGCTTGCAGAGCCGATGTCGGGCAGAGAGGGAAACACTCCTTGCACTCCCAGCACTCCCTGGCGGCGATCTCGGGGATAAAGCAGATCTCTTTCCGTGGTCCCCTGTCGATAAATCCGATGGCATGCTTTTTCTTGATTTCGGCGCAATACCGCACACAGAGCCCGCAATGAATGCAGAAGGAGACCTCTTTTGCAAACCGGTCCCTGTCGGCGCCATACTCCTCGGCCAGCGCCATCAACTGCTCTGAATCGGGAGCATGGGCCATCATCATCTCCACCAGTGATTTCCGGATCCGCTCCAGCTTCCTGGTACTTGTCCGCACCACCAGATCCTGCTCAACCGGGTAGAGGCACGCGGCAACAACGCTTGTTCTACCTCTGGCATCCACTTCCACCGAACAGATTCGGCAACCGCCATGCGCTTCCAGTTTCTCATGGTGACAGAGTGTCGGAATCGAGATTCCAACGCTTTGGGCGGCCTCAAGAATGGTCGCACCGGGGCGTGCGGTAACTTCTCTACCATCTATCTGTAATAGCAGTTCGCTCATGATTGTTTACTCTTTCTGACTATAGTCCGTGATTCTTGGGGAAGCGGAGCGGGAAGCGGTTCGCCGGAAATCTTGCGTACAGCGCCAAAACGGGAAGGACATGCTTCAAGACAGGATCCGCACTTTGTACATTTATCCTGAATAACAACGTGTATCAGATTTTTGCCCCCGTCAATCGCCTCGGCCGGACATTTCCTGCCGCAACTCAAGCAGGCCTGGCATTTATCCGGGTCAATATAGTATGAAATCAGCTCCTTGCAAGAAAGAGCCGGGCACTTCCCCTCGTTGATATGTGCCTCATACTCGTCCCTGAAGTGGCGTAGCGTACTTAACACAGGGTTAGGCGCCCCTTTACCCAATGCGCAGAGAGCGGCGGAGCCGGCTACTTCGGACAATTCCTCCAGTAACTCGATATCACCTTTTCTTCCCTTCCCTTTGGTTATGTTGGTCAGTATCTTGGACATCTGCTTGATGCCTTCACGACACGGAACACATTTGCCGCACGATTCATCGGCAAGGAAGTCGAGGAAATACCTGGCAAAATCAACCATGCAGGTCTCTTCATCGAGGACAATCATCCCGCCGGATCCCATCATTGAGCCGGCTCTGGTGAGTTGATCGAAATCGACTTCCATATCAAGCAGGCTCTCAGGCATACATCCACCAGCCGGGCCACCGGTCTGCACCGCCTTGAACCCTTTATCCCCGGGGATACCGCCACCAATCTTATAGACAATATCCCGCAAGGTTATACCCATTGGCACCTCTACAAGGCCGGTATTTTTCACTTTTCCAACCAGTGAAAATATCTTGGTGCCTTTGCTTCCGCCAGTACCGATTGAGGCAAATGCCTCAGCTCCCTTATTTATAATCAAGGGAATATTGGCCCAGGTCTCCACGTTATTTATATTTGTCGGCTTATACCAGAGCCCTTTTATGGCCGGATATGGCGGCCTCGCTTTTGGTTCGCCTACCTTGCCCTCCAGTGAATGAATGAGAGCCGTTTCCTCACCACAAATGAAAGCGCCGGCCCCCTGATGCACCTTGATGTTGAAATCGAACCCTGACCCGAGGATATTTTCCCCAAGGAGCCCCAACTCCTCAGCCTGCTTGATAGCGATGTTCACATTCTTTACCGCCAGGGGGTATTCCTGACGGACATAGATATAACCTTCATGAGCGCCGATAGCATAAGCTCCGATTATCAACCCTTCAAGCACTGAGTGGGGGTTCCCCTCCAGCAGGGCTCTATCCATAAAAGCCCCCGGATCTCCCTCATCCGCGTTAACGATCACATACTTTGTTTTTTCCGGAGCGTTACGTGTAAGTTCCCATTTGTTTCCCGAAGGAAATCCGCCGCCGCCTCTTCCTCTCAGGCCGGACTTTTTCACCAGATCAATCACTTGTTCGGGTGTCTCCTGGAAAAGAGCTTTGGAGAGTGCTGAATAACCGTCAACCGCCAGATAGTCATCAAGGCTGTTTGGATCAAGCCTGATATTGTTACCGATAAGCAGCCTCACCTGGTTTTTGTAGAAGGGTATCTCGGATTCATGGACTACCTTCTCACCGGTTATCGGATCGACGTAAAGCAGCCTGTCGATAACCTTCTTTTCGCGTATCGTCTGAGATACGATTTCTTCGACATCGCCCGGCTGCACTCTAAGATAACATAACTCCTCGGGATAAATGACAAGGAGAGGTCCTCTTTCACAGAAGCCGGGGCAGCCAGTCTCCCTGACATCAACTTGAGTTTCCAGTCCCTGTTTTTTTATCTCTTCTTTGAATGCGGAAACAACATTTGCCGCGCCGAGAGCGAGGCAGCCAGACCCGGTACATACCGCAATGCAAGGCTTATTTGGATCTCTTTGTGATAATATATCTGTCCTGAATCTTTCCAATTCAGCAGAGGATTCTATCCTTGGCATGTTTTTCCCTTTTCCCGATTACTACTGGAATTACTCATATTTTTTAAACACATCTTCTACCTGTGACGGTGCCAGGTTGCCATGATATTCGCCATTTACAACCATTACCGGGCCAAGAGCGCAGCAGCCAATACAGCCAACCGTTTCCAGGCTGAACTTTAAGTCCAGGTCTGTTTCGCCCGGTTTAATTCCAATCTGATCCTGAACTGTATCGAGAACACGCTGTGCACCACGAACATGACAGGCAGTACCGGTACAAACGTGGACTTCATGACGACCCCGTGGAACCAGGCTGAATGATTTATAGAAGGTGGTAATGTGCTGTATCTGACTCATCGGCACATCCAATTTTTCACTGACCCGCTCAAGCGCTTTCTTGGGGAGCCAATGATTTTCGCTCTGAATCTCTAACAGGATCTGGATAAGCGAACCGGCTTCGCAATGGTGTTTGTCTATAATATGATCGATCGTATTTGTATCCATGATTCCTTCTTCCAATAGTCTATCCTATCGCGTATCGCTTCATCTCTTCGTTATATATGACCAGTCCCTGCCGTGCCGAGCTGTTTAGGTACCTGGATACTTCTGCCGGTAGTATATGTAAGGAGTCTGATATCTCCCTGGTCGAAAGAGGATTCTGCTCCAGGAGCGTCGTAATCTGGCTTATTGCCAGTTTTTCACCGACCAGGTCACGGATCAGGCTGTTCACCTCTTCGCTGCCAAAATATTGATCATACTCCTCTTCCGTTTTAAAGCGCACTCTCAGCCTCTCCCGCTCAACGAGTTTGAGGAAGGGGAGTATTTTGGTAACCGCCTTGAATTTTAGCTTCAGGGTTTCCTTATTCAAACCTTCACCAGCACCGATTGGACCAAAACCTTTCAACTGCTTGCCAAAGTCGTTCATAACCTCGGCGTAGCGCATCCCTTCAGAGCCGGCAATCCATTCAAGTCTCAGCCGTCCCGGGTTGACCCCGATCAGCTCAAGCACTTTTCTGGTCAGATGCCTCATACTCAGGGCGTCGTAATTTCCTTCCGTGACGTAGTGGCACTCACCAAGCCAGCAGCCGCCGATAAATACGCCGTCTGCTCCACCCGCAAGCGCCCGGAGGACAAATGCCATATCGACTCTACCGGAGCACATTACACGGATAATTTTTGTTTCAGTTGTATATTGCAGTCTGGAAACTCCAGCCAGGTCCGCCGCAGCGTATGCTCACCACGTACAGAGAAAGCCGACTACCCGGGGGTTGAACTCAAATTCGGTGCTCATTCCTGCCTCCTTCCTAAGCCGGGACAATTCCGGCAAGAGTCTAATACCGCGTCAGGATCTGCGGCGTCAATCTGGGAGAATATCTCCTCATCAGTGTAATGCATCAGGCGGATTGCCTGGGTCGGGCATTTGGCGTTACAGAGGCCGTCCCCTTTGCAGAGGATCGGGTTAACAATGGCCTTTTTCCCTTTTGGCGTGTCGTGGAACTCGATTGCGCCGTAGGTACAGGCGGTGATGCAAGCACCGCAAGATACGCAATCGTTTTCATTAACTTCACAGACAGAACCGGAGGCGGTGACAGTATCCTTCGTGAGCAGATTTATCGCCCTACCGGCGGCGCCGTAGGCCTGACTGATCGTCTCCGAAAGATGCTTCGGATAATGGGCAAGGCCGCAGAGAAACACTCCGTCAGCCGCAAAATCAACCGGCCGCAGTTTTACATGAGCTTCCTGAAAGAAGCCGTCCGGGCTCATGGCAACCTTGAAATGCTTTGCCATCTCCAGGCTTGATGATGAAGGGATGACCGCTACCGCCAGAGCAACCTGCTCCGCTTCCAGCTCCAGTATCTTGCCAAGCACCGGGTCGGGCACCATGATCTTCAGCCCCGGTTTCCCGCTCTCCAGGGTTGCCGTTGTCACGACCGGCTTACAGCCCGGCTCATAGCGGATGAACTTGATGTTATTATCTGCCGCCTCACGGTAGTAATCCTCCTTGAGGCCATAAGTTCGCATATCCCTGAAAATGATGGTGATGTCAATCAGGGGGTTGATTTCCTTCAGTTTGAGGGCATTCTTTATTGATTGGCTGCAGCAGACGCGACTGCAGTAGTTACGGTCTTTCTGGCGGCAGCCGACGCACTGGATCATAACCATGCTCTCGGCACCTGTAACCGCTTCATCGCCCCTGACGATCCTCTCCTCCAGTTCCATCAGGGTGGAGACCCGGTCGCTTTCACCGTAGAGATACTCCGTCGGCTTGAGTTCATCAGCACCGGTGGCAAGTATGGCAGCGCCATGCTTGATCTCCATTAGCCGCCCTTCGGTTTTGACACGGGTGACGAAATTCCCTACGTACCCGGCAACATCAACGACGGTGGCATCAATGTAAACGTGGATGCGCGGATGGCGGTAGACTTTGCGGACAAGGTCATTCAGGTAGGGCTGCACATCGGCGCCGTCCAGAGTGTAATGAATCCGCCGGGCATTACCGCCGAGGTCGCCCGCTTTTTCCAGCAGATATATTTCGAAACCGACTTCGGCCATGCAGAGGGCACTGGTCATACCGGCCACGCCGCCACCAACCACCAGAGCAATCTTGGTTACCGGTAACTGGAACTCCTGCAGCGGTTCCAGGTGGGAGGCCCGGGCCACCGACATACGGATGATGTCTTTGGCCTTCTGAGTCGCTCCTTCCTTATCTTTCGAATGAACCCAGGAGCAGTGTTCGCGGATATTGGCAAATTCAAAGAAGTACTGATTGAGTCCGGCCTCGCGACAGGTATCGCGGAACAGCGGTTCGTGCGTTCGTGGTGTGCATGCCGCCAGCACCACGCGATTGAGGTTATGTTCCACGATGGCGTCCGCGATCAACTGGGCGTTTTCTGTGGAGCAGGCAAAGATATTCTCCTGTGAGTAAACGACGTTGGGTAGTGTTCCTGCGTAGTCGGCAACAGAGGGGGTGTCAACCACCCGGCCGATGTTGGCGCCGCAGAGACAGGTTACCACCCCGATCCTGATATCTTCTTCGGAGACATCCTTCTCCGGCGGATAGACGCGCTCCTGCGACAGATCTCCGCGCCGGTAGGAGAGAATCTGACTGCAGAGGGCATCGGTACCGCTGGCGCCAGCCACCGCCTCCGGGATATCAACCGGCCCCTGGAAGGCACCACTGATGAAGACCCCCGGCCTGGTGGTCTCGATCGGGTTGAGCGGATTGACCTTGCAAAAACCGTGGGAGTTGAGCTCGATTCCGAAGGTGTCAGCGATTTGCTGGAAACCGGCGGGGGGCTCAAGACCGACGGAGAGTACGACCATGTCGAACTGCTCTTCCTTGACCCCATCATCAAGTGTGGAGTAGCGGATGGAGACATTTTTACTCTCCGGATCTTCCGAGCCGACGGTGACGTAGCTACGTATGAAGCGAACGTCAGGGAGGTTTTCAGCACGCTGGTAGAAACGCTCAAAATCCTTGCCGAAAGCTCTGATATCGTTGTGGAAGATCGTCGCCTGCATTCCGGCGTCATGATCTTTGGTCAGAATCACCTGCTTCTGGGTGTAGGCGCAGCAGACCGCCGAGCAGTAACTGTTCCCCCCCGGAATAACCTGGCGCGAGCCGACGCATTGTATCCAGGCGATGCTGTGCGGATGCACCTTGTCGGAAGGGCGCCTGATTGTCCCCTCGTATGGACCGGTGGAGCAGAGGATCCGCTCGTAGTCGAGGCTGGTGACGACATTTTCGAAGATGCCGTAGCCGAAGTCGTTTCTCAAGCTGGGATTGAAGGTGTCAAAGCCGGGAGAAAGGACGATGGCGCCCACTTCCAGATCGACGATCTCCTCCTCCTGATGGAGATCAATGGCTCCAGGTTTGCAGACCCCTTCGCAGATGGCGCACGAGCCGTCCTTGAGGTAGAGACAGGTTTTCGGGTCAATGTACGGAATCAGCGGCAGCGCCTGGGAAAAATAGATATGAACGGCCTTGTTGGTGGAGAGGTTCTGGTTATACTGGTCCGGCACCTTGACCGGGCAGTATTCCGCACAGATGTTACAACCGGTGCATTTGCTCTCGATGACGTAGCGCGGCTTTCTGAGCAGAGACACCTTGAAATTTCCCGGTTTCCCCTTGACCATGTCCACTTCCGTGTAGGTGAGGATAGTTATGTTCGGATGCCTGCTGCACTCATTAAACTTGGGAGACTCGATGCACATGGAGCAGTCATTGGAAGGAAACGTTTTGTCGAGCTGCGACATCTTGCCGCCGATAGCCGGCGATTTGTCGATCAGATAGACCTTGAACCCGGCGTCGGCAAGATCAAGTGAAGCCTGAATTCCGCTGATCCCGCCACCAACCACCAGAACATCTGCGAGGGTTTTTCCTGTCATATCAATTCCTGAATTATTTCAGTAATATCCTTGATTTCAAGGGGTGTATTCTCATCAAGGGTCAGTCTGCTATCTTCAAAGTTAGTAATACAATAGGGACACGATGTGACCAGCACTTCGGCTCCGACCGCCACAGCCTGATTAACTCTCAGATCGGAGAAGCGCTCCTGCTTGGGAGTTTCCACCCATATTCTGCCGCCGCCGCCGCCGCAGCAGAGGCTGTTTTCCCGGTTATCCGGCATTTCCACGAGATCCAGCCCGGAAACGGAGTTCAGTACCTGGCGAGGTTCGTCAAAGATGCCGTTGTGGCGTCCCGCGTAGCATGGGTCATGGTAGGTAACTCTTTTTTCGTACTCTCTGGTCAGTTTCAAACGGCCACTGGTTATCAGTTCATTCAGATACTGGGAGATATGTACCACATCGAAATGTACCATGAATTCCGGGTATTCGTTCTTGAATGTGTGATAGCTGTGTGGTGATGAGACCAGGATTTTTTTGACTCCGGCATCTACGAATGCCTTGATATTGTCCTTGGCAAGCTTGCGGTACAGCTCCTCGTTGCCTGTTTTGCGTATGCTTTCGCCGCAGCAGCTCTCTTTCGTGCCGAGGATTCCGAATGAAACCTCTGCCTTGTTCAATATGGCGACCGTGGCAGCGGCAACCTGCCTTAATCTTGGAGCGTAGCTCAGGTAACAGCAGGAGAAATACAACACCTCCATACCTTCTTTGAACGGCTTGACCGACAGCCCATCCGCCCAATCCCCACGCTTGCTCCGCTCGTCGTTGAACGGGTTCCCCTCACCCAGCAGGCCGACGCTGACGGTGCGGATGGGAGCGATCGGACCGGGGAAAATATCGTTATCAGAGGCTATCTTACGGAGGGCGACCCCGGACTCTATCTGTTTGACTCCGCGAGGGCAGGCTTGAGGACACCTGCCGCAGGTTGAACAGCGCCAGATATCTTCGCTCTCAATATCGGTCAGGCCGAATATGGCTTCGCGAATCAGTCTGCGCATACTGAACTGCCTGACTCTGTTCCACGGGCAGACCGCATCGCATAATCCACACTGATAGCAGTATTTGAAGGCTTCTCCGCCCTGCTCTTTGATGAGATCGACGATCTCTTTGAAGGGGGTGACTGTCTCCATTGATTAACCCTTCTTTGACAATCTGGCAATGGTATCCATTACCTTCTGTAATCCATGTCTGTTCACCAGAGCTTCAAGTCCGATTTCCATTTCACCAAGCTTTGGCTCTTCTTCCCGCTCTTCTTCATATTCTTCATACGTCAAAGCCTTTGCCAGGCACCACTTGACACACATCGGTTCATCCTCCCCGTCACACATGTCGCACTTGAGAGGAAGGCCGGAATCAGGCTCTTTAAAAAGGTCTCTGGACGGGCATGAAGCTCTGCAGGTGTCACACTCACTGTACTCCCTGCCGTCCAGAACGTACTTGTTCCTGCCGGCACATTCGGCTGGAGTGTACTCTCCGGCATAAACCGGTAAATATATGTCCTTTAACGGATCGCGAATCACCCTGACCCTGGAACGTTCAGGATTATTGCTGCTATATTTCGGGCTTGCGTGAAAGGAGGAACAGATCAGCTCACATGCACGACAGCCATTGCATTTATCAACATCGATCTTGATTACCTTGACCTTCTTCTTAGCCTTACTCATAGCTCAAGAGCCCTCTCTTTTCCAAATCTTCACTAACGAAACCCATACTGAGCTCAAGTAACGTCTCTTTCGTGGGAATACCCTGGCTGTTCCACCCCTTGAATTTATAATATGCATCCAGAAGCTGCTCTTCCAGTTCCGGGAAGCGTTTCCGCCAATGGTCTTCCGGCGGCTGCTCGTCGGCACGTGTGAGACCCCTTCTGATATTGAAGGCTCGCACCAGGTTCCGGATCCTGCGGTAAATTTTCTTCAACTCATCCTCGTCCATCTCCATGCCGGTGGCAGCGGAGATGATAGTCGGATAGTTATGAATGTGATACGGCGGTTTGAGCGGGAATGATGACATGCCGGCGCAGATTCCAACGGCATCGTCCAGGTAGTGCATCATCTCCTGCCAGTCAACGATGTCCACCGACATATCGACCGTCGGGTAGTAGGGGTTAGAGCGCTCACCGCGCATCTCCCAATCGAGCAGATACTGTTTGAACTTTTCGTCAGGGACATGAATCCAGTCACGAACGAACTCCTCCCGCTCCTCCATGGTCGCGAAGGGAGCCTGAGGAAACTGCCCCTCGATCTGGGTGATATTGCACTTCTCGCCGGTGCTGTACATGAGGAAATAGATCGGGTTGAGCATGCCGAGCTTGAGCGGCAACTGCTCGTGTTTCTTGATGTTGTTGTGAGCGTACGCCTCGGCTCCGTTGCCGATTTTCAGGGCCGCCCAGTAGGTGCCGTCGGCCAGGATATCGCCGATTCCTTCACGGCGCACGATCCGATCCAGGATCCAGTAGAATTTCCCTTCGTTGTCGTCCGGGCAGCCGGCGAAGTGCTCTTCTCCGAGGATGCCGGCCTCGCGCAGTTCAAAGGCGAACGCCATGATCTGTGGTGTGGAGAATCCGTCAACGCCATATTCAGTGGCGCGCTGGGCGATCCTGAAACCGAACTCCAGATCATCGACGAAGGCGGCCATATTGTAGGTAAGCTTCGAGAAACACTTCATCATGTAGGTGGACATACCGGGCAGGGAGATGATGGCTCCGCACTTCATCGGGCAGTTGTAGCAACTGATCAGGCGGGTGCGGGCATTCTCCTGTACCTCCTTCCACTTCTCCTCGATCTCTTTCGTCCAGAAATCCTTGCGCCGTTCCCGGGAGTTGCCCCAGGAGAAATTCTCGGTATGCCACTTCTCATCGGTGTGCAGCATTTCCTGAGGCGAACCGAGACCGGCCAGAATCGGCATGACATTCGGAACCGGCTTGTCTTCCCTCTCTTTGACGTATTCGAGAACCTCGTTGCAGAGCTGGAGAAGTTCCAGGGGGCGGGCAACATTGACATCTTTCTTACCGCGCACAGCAATAGCCTTAATCCCTTTGTCCCCCATGACGGCGCCGATGCCGAGCCGACTGGCGCTGGAGCGCCCCTGCTCGATGGAGGCAGTGAAAACACGGTTTTCCCCGGCCAAGCCGATGGCGCATACTTGCACGTTCTGATCCTTCAGCTCCTTTTTGATCAACTCCTGAGTTTCCACCGCACCCTTCCCCTTCAGATGCGAGGCGTCACGCAGCTCCACCTTGTCGCCGTTGATCCAGACGTAGATCAGTTCGGGGGATTTACCTCGGAAGATCACCTTGTCGTAGCCGGCGTATTTCAGCTCCGGCGCCCAGAAGCCGCCCATCATTGAATAAGCCATGAGGTTGGTCTGGGGAGAGATGGTGGAAATAACGGTACGGTTACAAGCGGGAAGTGGCGTGCCGGTAAGGAGCCCCGTGCCGAAAATCAGCAGATTTTCAGGAGAGAATGGCTGAACCTCAGGTGGAACTCGCTCGTAAAGTATTTTGGCGTTTGTACCTAGTCCTCCCAGATACAGTTTAGCAAGATTCGGGTCGCAGGCAACCCTCTCGATGTTGCCCCTGGTCAGGTCAATCTCTAAATTAAATCCTGCTTCTGCGTATCCCATCTATATTCTCCTTTGCTTGAACGGTGAATGCGGGTTGAGTCAGTTTATTTTTTTGGTGAGAATAATACGCTGTGAAGGTTTGAAGCCGCGCCTTGAAAGAAAGTTTCTCAGGTCGGAATTCTCATGTTCCACTTTTGTCCGAACCACCTCGACCTGAAGTGATGACAGGTTCAAAACCAGTTGTGAAAGGAGCTCATGGCCGACACCCGTACCGGCAAAGTCGGGATGAACACCGATAGTGTCAATGACCGCCGCCTTCTCTACCTGGCCAAATTCGCCGTAGTCAATGCGCGCCATGATATAACCGGCAATGATTCCTTCATGTTCGGCAACAATTGAAATACGGACTCCTGAATCATCAAGCATTTCCATGAACTTGGAGGCAAAATAGGCAGAGCGGTCAAGGCCTGTGAGTTTTAAGTCTATTTTATTTATAGCCGAGATATCCGTTCCCTTGAGTGAACGGACAACTATTGTCGGAAGCACCCAAGTAGTATCAATTCTTAACGGCGAAGTGTCACGCTCTATAATCTGGCCGGTGGCCATAGAGAAGCCCGTTGCGGCAAAGAACCTGATCATGGCGTACCGCGACCAGAGTGTCTGGGTCTGGATAACAGGGATATTCCTGTTTTTCATCCGCCGTTCAATGCCGGAGAGAACCATTTTGCCGATACCACGGCTCTGATATTCAGGAGCGACCCCAACGGTATCAAGTACGGCCACTGCGCTTTTTGAACCGAATTCTCCCTCCAACACTCTGGCAAACCCGTATCCCGCAAGCTTCCTGTTGTCAGTAACGGCGCAGGTGATGAAGTTCTCAGGTATTGTTGATGCTGCAGCGAGCCGTTTTTCGAGGAAAAACATTCTTGAGCTGCCCGCCAGGCTACTCTCAATTTCTGAGACCCGATGTATGTCTTCCGGATAGAGTGACCGAAGCGCCAGGTCTGACATCTCTGTTGTCCCTTTCTGTAACGGGTTAATAGCAGTTGCCGGATATGCTGTAGAAGTGGGCGTTGATCATCAGTATTATTCTCTGGCTAAAGATCAAACTCCGCTATTTATGTAATTAGGTACTACAATACCGATTAATCTGTCAAGAATAAAGTTGCACCATTTTTGTCGCTCATAGTCAATTTCAGTTTGGGCATGGTGTTATGCTAACCGTCTGAACCGGGCAATTGACGGTATGGGGACTTTCACCCCACAAGATTCACAGCCTTGTCGGCTGTTCCGTTGCCCTATGCTTTTAACGAACAGGGTGTGGCGATGTTGTCAGCAGTTTTACGCAGCGAAACAGCCGAACAAACCAGTATTCTAATTATCGACGCCTTCTTGAAAATGCGACAATTTCTGGCAAACAACGCTGACAGAGACCGGGAATGTCTATTATGGAATGTCTTGGCATGTCCTGAACATTAGCAAGGGATGTCTGCTAATGCAATAAAGCAGGAACGTCCCCTAATGTCCAATTCATTATTGACCAAAGCTTCTTGATGCTTCCTTGACCTCATATACCTTCATTTTGACACCCAATTTCACTACTGTCCGGTAAAGATTTTCAGGTCGGCCATAACTAGCTGATTTCAATT
>CAYQMO010000097.1:0-14037 GCA_964418315.1 uncultured Geobacter sp.
GGGATGTGCGCTCAAAGATGCCCGCTTTGTGCCACCGCCACCATTTGAGGCAGAAGCAGCAATGGGTGCGCTTGAACTGTATATGCATCAGCCGTTACAGCTTCCGATTCTGGTGAACTGTGCTCTTATTCACTTCCTGTTTGAAACTATCCATCCATTTCTTGATGGGAACGGCAGGCTTGGACGTTTGCTGATAACCTTTTACCTGCAGTGGCAAGGGGTGATGAGAAAACCGCTCCTTTATTTGAGCTACTATTTCAAAAAATACCGCCAAGAATATTACGACCGCCTGAACATGGTTCGGGACAACGGCGATTTTGAGCAATGGATAGCATTTTTCCTGAAAGGGGTTGTGGTAACAGCGGATTCTGCTGTTGAAACTGCCCGGCAGATTATGGAACTGCAAACCACTCATCGCAACCTGCTCTGGCAGAAGAAACTCTCTTCTCCGCTGGCGGTAGGCATACTGGAAAAGCTCTATTACACCCCGTACATTTCGGTAAATGACATTGCCCGTGATTTTTCCATCTCCTATCAGGCCGCTTCAACTCTTGTATCCCAGCTTGAAGAGATAGGTATCTTGCGGGAAATTACCGGTCGTAAGCGTGACAAGCGTTATATCTATTCGGACTATCTGCATATATTGGAAGAAGGCACAAAACTATGAACAAGGCAAAACTCAAATCATACGCTCCCACAGCACGTCGGGATTTCATGCAGGCAGTAACCGACCGTGCCCACTTCTTCGGAATATCTGAAAAGGAAATTGTCCCAGTCGAAGAGAGTGGAGATGTTGCCATAATAGGCGGTCGCCCCTTTCCAAGAGCTGTTGCTTCCCAAAGAAGAAAACTCGATGCACGGGTAAAGCGTTATGGGTTCAGTCAGGTAATGGAAACTGTAGCCTATACGTGGTTCAATCGTTTCCTTGCTCTTCACTACATGGAGCTTCACGGATATTTGGAACACGGTTTTCGCGTTCTCAGCAGTACGGGTAGCAGCAATACCCCGGAGATACTTGACCATGCAGCCCAATTGGACTTGCCCGGCTTGAACAAACAGAAGGTCACAGAACTGAAGCTGGACGGCAATAAGGATGCTGAACTTTATCGGATATTGCTTGTAGCTCAATGTAACGCTTTACATAGCGCAATGCCTTTCCTGTTTGAAAAGATTGAAGACGAAACAGAATTGCTTCTTCCAGATAACCTACTGCATTCTGATTCGCTTATCCGTAAGCTTGTGACGGAAATTGAAGAAGAAGACTGGCAGGAGGTAGAAATTATCGGCTGGCTTTACCAGTTCTACATCTCCGAAAAGAAAGACCAGGTTATCGGGAAAGTGGTCAAGAGTGAGGATATACCTGCCGCCACCCAGCTCTTTACGCCAAATTGGATTGTAAAGTACATGGTGCAGAACAGCTTGGGACGGCAATGGCTGGCGACCTATCCAGATTCATCTCTCAAGTCAAAAATGGAATATTACATTGAGCCTGCCAAGCATTCCAATGATGTTAATGCCCAGCTTGCTTCAATAACCCCTGATTCACTTGACCCGGAAAAGTTGACCCTGCTTGACCCAGCGAGTGGTTCCGGTCACATCCTTGTTGAAGCGTATGACCTGTTTAAAGAAATATATCTTGAGCGTGGCTACAGCAACCGTGACTTCCCCCGTCTAATTCTGGAAAAGAACCTGTACGGGCTGGATATTGATGACCGGGCTGCACAGATGGCTGGATTTGCCCTATTGATGAAGGCACGTAAGGATGACCGAAGGATTTTACGAAGTGATAAACCCGTTAAGTTGAATGTGCTTGCGATTCAAGAAAGTGGCTCTATTTCGGTCGATAAAGTTTCTTGGGGGGAAAATTCAAACTTAATTACTGAGTTAGTTGAACTGTTTAAACACGCAAAAACTTTTGGTTCATTGATACAAATTCCATTGCCACTTCAGAAGAAGCTGGCTGAAATGGACGGCCTTTTGAGATTAAATGTGCTGAGTGACAATATGTACATCGCTCAGAACTCAAAGGAATTATCTGAACTTCTTGAACAGGCAAAATTGTTGGCTGGTAAATATGATTTTATTGTTGCAAACCCCCCATATATGGGGAGCAAAGGAATGAATTCCTTACTCAAGGAATATGCACTATCAAATTATTCAACTGCAAAATCCGACATATTCTCAATGTTTACCCAAAGAATTTATTCACTCATTAAGCCACTTGGATATTGTGGGCTAATGACACCTTTTGTATGGATGTTCTTGAAATCATATGAAAATTTACGAAAAGATATGCTTGAATATGGGGATATAGTAAGCTTGGTTAGGCCCGAATATCATTCATTTTTTGAGTCCGCTTTTGTTCCTATATGTACTTTCGTATTAAGATTTGCTGGGCTTGGTAATAAGCTTGTTAAAACAAATGGTGTGTACGTCGATTTATCTGATTTTTATGGATACGAAGCACAACCATTAAAATACAAGAAAGCTGTTATAGACCCTTCGGTTAAATGGAGATTTGAAACGCATTCCGACGAATTCAAAAAAGTTCCTGGTTGGGCAATTGCTTACTGGTTGAGTAATCATGCAATAAAAGCATTTGAAGCTTTACCTCCCTTTTCTGAATATTTTGATTTCAAACAGGGGCTTGCAACCGGGAATAACGACATTTATTTGCGTTACTGGCACGAACCGTCTTCAACAAATATTGGGTATGGGCTTAAAAACAGTGATGAAGCAATAAAATCAAAAAAACGCTGGTTTCCATGTCAAAAAGGCGGTGAAAATAGACGTTGGTATGGAAATCACAATTATTTAGTTGATTGGGAAAATAACGGAGAACGCCTGAAAAATTTTGGCGGCGCTGTCATAAGAAATCCTCAGTTTTACTTCAAAAAAGGCGGTACCTGGTCCAGTTTAACGGTATCGTCATTATCAATGAGGTTAAACCCAGAAGGGTTTGTTTTTGAATCAAAAGGTGCGGTAGCATTTCCAATAAACGATGAGCATTTGCCTTGGCTTTTAGCTCTGGCTAATTCGATAGTAATTAACCACTTTTTGGCTGTATTAGCACCTACAATGGACTATTCGCAAGGTCCAGTAGGCAATGTTCCATTTAAGTTAGTTGAATCGGATGAGATTCCGATATTGGTCAATACTGCTGTTGAAATCGCTAAATCGGATTGGGATTCTTTTGAAACTTCTTGGGATTTTAAAAATTCTCCGCTTCTTAACTCTTCTCATAAGGCAAATACCACTAAAGATTCTTGGAATAATTGGAATATATATTTACAGTCGCAAGTTGCACGCATGCAAGAGCTTGAAACAGATAACAATCGTCTTTTTATTGATGCTTATGAATTACAGAACGAACTTTCTCCAGAAGTAAGTGAAGACAAAATAACTCTTTCACGGGCAAACGCAGAAGCCGACGTGAAACGACTAATTTCATATTCAATCGGCTGTATTATGGGGCGATTCAGTCTTGACCAAACAGGGCTGGTCTACGCCAATAATGGAAATGAAGGGTTTGATTCAGACAAGTACAGGACCTTCCCGGCAGATGATGACGGTATTGTTCCGGTTATGGATATGGACTGGTTCCCGGATGATGCGGCAAGCCGGTTTGAAGAGTTTTTGAAGGTAGCCTGGTCACCTGAAACACTCGAAGAGAACTTAAAATTCACTGCCGACAGCTTGTCACCCAAAGGTGGTGAGACCCCACGGGAAACTATCCGTCGCTACGTAAGTACCCAATTTTATAAAGACCATTTGCAGACATACAAGAAACGCCCCATCTACTGGCTTTTTTCCAGCGGTAAGCAGCGAGCTTTTGAGTGTCTTGTCTACCTACATCGCTACAACGAATCCACGCTTTCCCGTATGCGGAACGAATATGTCACCCCCTTACAGGGGAAGCTCTCTGCTCAAACTGATTACCTTTCAAATGAAGTGAATGCTGCATCATCAACAGCCGAGCGAAACCGTCTACAAAAACAACTTGATACATTAAGGAAGAAGCAGGTTGAACTGGCTTCATTTGATGACCTTTTGCGACATTATGCCGACCAGAGAATCAGTCTTGACCTTGATGATGGTGTAAAGGTGAACTACGGGAAGTTTGGAGCGTTGTTGGCTGAAGTGAAGGCAGTGACGGGAGGCGGAGAGTGATTTTCCAGTATTGTTACAACAACAATCTGTCAATTGCGGCAATTATTTCAGACCGCTGCGCCTGTGCTGTGGTAACTGGGATGCCAAGTATGTTTCTAAGTACCACTGTTATTTCAGCCGTTGACAGTAAGTATTCAACACCGTTGACCGAAATTGCCGGATTAAGCACGGTAGCCCCTTTGAAATACTCGGGACTTACAAGCGGAATAACAACGCAAGTGCTTAGGGAGTCAACAAATCGTCCCTGAACTTCAACCAGGAACGGCGCCTGCTTGCTGGTGCGTGAACCAGGATTTTTATAGATGTCGAACTGCGCCATTACAGACCGAGACCAATGTCTTCAGATACTGTGCCACGGTCTTCAATCATGCGGTTGTACGAACTAAATGACGCCTGGCTCTCTTCTTTCCAGCGCATGAGCTCACGCTCTGCAAGAAAATTAACCATGGATTGTTCAAATAGTGCGGAAAGGTTTCCTTTTTCACTGCGTACCCGGTCTACCAGGTCGCAATTTGCAGTTAGGTTCACCGGACGACGGGGTGCATTTACATTATAGGCTAGTTGCATAATTTACCTCCTTCGGAACATATATGCGTATCGTAATGCGCATTAGTACGCATGTCAACAGGGTTTTGTCCATTGCAAATGGAGATGCATAAATGAACTTCATAAATCGACTGACTGACAACGACAAGCTCCATGAACAAATTCGGGCACATCGACCACTTGACTCGTATGAAGTGAAGCAGTTGAAGGAGTATTACCGCATCGGTCTCACATGGTCGAGCAATGCCCTTGAAGGGAACAGCCTTACCGAGAGCGAAACCAAGGTTGTTCTGGAAGATGGCATCACCATTGGCGGGAAACCTCTGAAAGACCACTTTGAGGCAATCGGCCATAGTGAAGCATTTGACCTCCTCTACAAGCTGGCTGACAGCCAGGACATCAAGGAAGCCGACATCCTTGGATTGCATCGGCTTTTCTATTATCGG
Source organism: uncultured Geobacter sp. (assembly GCA_964418315.1). Taxonomy (GTDB): domain Bacteria; phylum Desulfobacterota; class Desulfuromonadia; order Geobacterales; family Pseudopelobacteraceae; genus JACRCG01. The sequence continues at coordinate 5,163 of CAYQMO010000097.1, forward strand.
ATTGAATCTGAAACTGCCGGAAGATATCGGGAACGCAACGTCATCATCACCGGAACCGACTTTACACCGCCAACACCAACGGCAGTTCCGCTTGCTATGCATGAGTTCATGGGCAACTTGCCTTCACTGCGGCAGCTCAACCCGGTTGAATACGCTGCCATGTTGCACCTCAACCTGGTGACCATCCACCCATTTATTGATGGCAACGGCAGAACTGCTCGACTGCTGATGAATCTTGCTTTGCTGCAGGCTGGTTACCCCATCACCATCATTCCACCCATTATCCGGGGTGATTATATCTCTGCCCTGCGGGATTCCAATAAGGGTGATAACAAGCCGTTCATTGACTTCATATCCTGCTGTGTATGGGAAAGTCAGAAAGATTATATTCGCCTGTTGGAAAGCCTTGACCGTAAATAGACCTCGATTTAGCGAGAAACCATGTCCAAACACCAACTGTCAGATACACTTCAAAAGATTTTTCATGACGAGAACCAGCGCATCGTCTTCTGGTATGACGCTGATAAAGAGTTTGAAGACGGACTATCCGACTTGGATCTTGATGGCGTCAAAGTCATTTACCTCAACCAAGCCGGTGCGCTTGAGGTTAAAATCCTCGTCGAGACGCATGATTCTGTTGGCAAGTACCTCCTCTATGCCCCTTTTGCGGAACCGGATGTTAAGGATGATTGGTTACTGGACATCCGTCTCTACAGTCGCACGTTCCATGCAGACCAGGCATCTATCCAGTTGAACGAGCTGGGGCTTGGCAACCTGTCACTACGGCCCTATCTTGCAAAACGTAGGAAGTTTTTCAACAAAGACCGCATGAATCGCCTGAAGAAGTGGGTAAAACCTGAAGATACGGAAACCGACCTTGATTTGAAAATGCTGGCGGTTCTGACAAAAGCAGACTTGCCGGAGACGTTCTCCATTTTGATGAAGCTTTTCGGGGAGCTTTGCCTGTCTTATGACAATCAGCCGTTACTCTTATCGCAGTCAGCATGGGATGAAATAATGAAGTTTGACCTGACAGAGTCTTTCTGGGAGCAGGTCACTTTGACATTCGGTTACAAGGAAAACACCCCATCGCTGAATGACCTTCTCATCCGCATTCTGGTCACAGATTTTGCCAAGAGCAGTAAAGGTGCTGTCCCCATTGCCCTGCAGCATTTCGTATTGTCCAACAAGAGCCTATCACTAACGGCTTCCGTATTTGCCAACCACTGGCGCAGCAACATCAATCATTTTAGCTGCTACAACCAGTTGTCCAAAACGGTTTCAAAACAGTTAAAGCTGGAAAACCACCTGGGCGACCTTGACGAGCAGTCATTGCTGGAAACCATGACCTTTGAAGAGGTTGAACGAAGAATTATCCGCTGCCTGCTGGCAAAGATGAAGAACGGATTTGCTTTTGGTGATGAGATTAAATCTGTAATAGCCCAAAGGCTCGATGGCTACTGGACGAAAGAAGCATTTGCAACCGGCAATATCAATTATCGTGTTCTGTACGGAGCACTTCTGGCCGCTGCCGACCTGTTCGAGCTGAGAAGCAAGTACCAGGACGGCTTAAGTTACCCCGATGCCGTTTCCATGTATAACGCATATACCCGTGAACTTCACCTGTTCGACCTGTTGTATCGACAGTTCCACGAACGGGCTGACCAGATTGAGCTGGCTGGGACGGACATCCTGAAAGGACTGCGAGAAGACGTGGAAGGGTGTTATGGCAATTGGTATATCGACCAGCTTGCTCTGTCGTGGGGGGCGTTCATCGAAGCACCCAACGGAAGCGGGCTTATCAATAATTGGAGCATTAGGGATGTCGCCAACCAGCAGGACTTCTTTGCAAAGACGGTTGGCAAGTCACAGGATGATTATCCTACCGGACGGGTCTATGTGGTTATCAGCGATGCCTTCCGCTATGAAGTGGCTGTGGAACTGACTGACGAACTGAACGCCAAGTCTCGCTATGATGCCGATATAGCATCCCAGTTAGGCGTACTTCCAAGTTACACATCATTGGGTATGGCTGCTCTATTGCCACATCGGTCATTGGACTATAAAGCCAGCGGCGATATTGAGGTGAATGGACTGCCCACTGCATCGTTGGAGCAGCGCAGCAAGATTCTTGCTGAAGTCGGTGGTACGGCAATCAAGGCGGAAGAACTGTTGGCAATGAGCAGAGACAAGGGGCGGGAGTTCGTCAAGCCGCATCGCATTATCTACATCTACCACAACCAGATTGATGCTTCAGGCGACTCCGCATCCACCGAATCCAACACGTTCAGTGCTGCCAGGACTTCAATCAACGAGTTGACGGCTCTTACCGGATACATCATCAATAATCTAAATGGCAGTATTGTGCATATCACTGCTGACCACGGCTTCCTGTTTCAGGAGGCATCCCCAGGTCAGCAGGACAAAAGCGGCCTTGATTCCAAGCCTTCTGGAACATTGAAAGCAAAAAAACGCTATCTGCTCGGTAATAACCTCGGCGGAAATCCGAAAGTATGGCAAGGAAGCACCGCAACAACCGCTGGAACCACTAACAGCCTTGAATTCTGGGTACCGAAAGGTGCCAACAGATTCCATTTTGCCGGTGGAGCCAGATACGTTCATGGTGGAGCGATGCTTCAGGAGATTGTGGTTCCTATCGTAACAGTGAAGGGGTTGCGTGGTGTTGAGAAACCCAGCAAGGTCAATGTATCCCTGCTTGGCACCGTTAAGAAGATAGTCAACAATATGCAGCGTTTCGAGTTTATCCAGACGGAAGCTATATCTGAGAAAGTTCGTCCCGTCACCATGTCAGTTTCTCTCCGGGATGATGCAGACCAGCTTATCAGCAACGAAATCACCCTGACCTTTGACAGTGCATCTGACCAGATGAACGACCGGAAGAAATCGGCAAGCCTCATCGTTAAATCAGGAACGTATGACAAGAAGAAAGAGTTTTACCTCGTAATGCGGGATACGGCTGACAATACCGAGATAGACCGGATTCCGCTGACGATTGACCTGTCTTTTGGAAACGAATTTTAGAGAGTAGCAGTAAAGTCACCGGAGTACCTATGTATAAAACCAGAGGTCAAAGCCATCAGCGTGGGAAAAAATTCAGGAATGGCCGTCGGACTGGTACAAACAGCAAGGTCTTTGATAGAGAACAAGAAAGACTCGCTACAATACGCACTCTCCATCCAGGGAAAATTGTGTCGGGTGATGTATTCAAGCTATTGGACTGTGGAGCACTTGCTGATATTGGTGGTGTCGTTGGCTTTATTCACATTTCAGAAATATCTGACGTGCCGGTAAGGAAGCCGAAGGATGTTTTGAAAATTGGTAATAAATACGATTTCAAAGTTCTTGAGATTGGTCTGAATAAGATGGGTGAATTAAGCACCAAACTTTCACGGAAATTTGCCGTTCAGGAGCAAATATAATGGAACTTGAATTGAACAACAGTCTCGATAATCTTCTGAATCAGCACTTTGCCGGCAAGGTCGTCAGGAAAGACCTTACCAAGCTGGTAAAGGAAGGGGCTAACGTCCCTGTCTACGTCTTGGAATATCTTCTCGGGATGTATTGCGCTTCTGACAATGAAGATGTCATACAAGAGGGGCTGAAGAACGTCAAAAAGATTCTGGCTGAAAACTATGTCCGTCCCGATGAAGCCGAAAAGGTTAAATCTAAAATCAAGGAACTGGGCACCTATAAGGTCATTGACAAGATTACGGTCAAGCTCAATGAAAAACGGGATGTGTACGAAGCACTTCTGTCGAACCTGGGCGTAAAAGGCGTTGAAATAACCAGCGGCACCGTCAAAAAGTATGAAAAACTGCTGGTGGGCGGTATCTGGTGCATTGTCACCCTGAACTATTATTACGAAGAGAATATGAAAGGTTCACCGTTCAGCATCGGCGACCTGAAACCTATCCAGATGCCGAACATGGATATGGAGGGGCTTTTCGAGGGGCGCAAATCTTTCTCGCAAGACCAATGGATGGATGTTCTGGTTCGCTCAACAGGCATGGAACCTTCCGTTCTGGAATCTCGTGTTAAATGGCACCTAGTTGCCCGAATGATTCCATTCGTTGAGAACGGCTATAACGTCTGCGAACTGGGACCAAGGGGAACCGGCAAAAGTCATATCTACAAGGAAATCAGTCCGAACAGTATCCTTGTCTCCGGTGGCCAGACAACGGTAGCCAATCTTTTCTATAACATGGGAGCACGTCAGGTCGGTCTTGTCGGCATGTGGGATGTCGTTGCCTTTGATGAGGTTGCCGGCATCTCCTTCAAGGATAAGGACAGCGTACAAATCATGAAGGATTACATGGCATCCGGCTCCTTTGCAAGGGGCAAGGATCAGATTTCAGCTAATGCTTCTATGGTATTTGTCGGCAACATCAATCAGCCGGTAGATACCCTTGTCAAGACCAGTCATCTTTTGGCTCCATTCCCAGAAAGCATGATTGATTCGGCGTTCTTCGACCGCTTCCATTGCTACATCCCAGGCTGGGAAGTCCCGAAGATGCGCCCTGAGTTTTTCACCAACCAATATGGCCTGATTGTTGACTACCTTGCCGAATATCTGCGGGAGATGAGGAAATACAACTTCTCCGACGCCATCGACAAGTTTTTCAAGCTAGGCAACAACTTGAACCAACGTGACACAATCGCCGTCCGTAGAACCGTATCCGGCCTGCTGAAGCTTCTCTATCCGCATGGTGAGTTCGACAAGGAAGCCGTTCGCCAGTGCCTGCATTATGCTCTTGAAGTCCGCAGAAGGATTAAAGAACAGCTCAAGAAGATTGGTGGCATGGAGTTCTATGACGTTCATTTCAGCTATATCGACAATGAGAGCATGGATGAGCGGTTCATCGGTGTCCCGGAACAGGGCGGCACTTCACTAATCCCTGAAGGACAGTTGAAACCGGGCACGCTGCACACTGTTTCAACCGGAAGTGGCGGAATGCTTGGCTTGTACCGCCTTGAGCTTCAAGTAATCGGCGGCAGCGGTAAGCTTATGCTGTCAGGATTTGGCACATCGACGAACGCCAAGGAACCGGTCAAGGTAGCCTTTGACTACTTCAAAGCAAACCTGTCGAGAGTGAGCGGTGTAGCCAAGGCGGTTGACCATGATTACCACATGCACATGGTTGAGCTGCACAACACTGGACCGGCAGCAGCGTTGACTATTGCGTCATTTGTCTGCTTCTGCTCTGGATTGCTGAATAAGCCGATACAAGGGCAAATGGTCGTCTTGGGCGACATGAGCCTTGGCGGGAGCATCATACCGGCTGAGAACCTTGCTGAGTCACTTCAAGTCGCCTTTGATGCAGGGGCAAAGCGGATTCTGATACCGATGAGTAGTGTGACCGATATTCCGACGATTCCAGGGGAACTGTTTGCCAAGTTCCAGACGAGCTTTTATTCCGACCCGGTGGATGCTGTGTTTAAGGCGTTAGGTGTGGATTGATATTTTTAAGTGAGGGGTAAATGGCAACTGCGGGGAAAATAACTGAAAAATTGACCGAAAATAAAACAAAGGGCGTTGAAGTTCGCGTTTATTGCCCTGATTGTAATAGAGAACAAAGTCATGTCGTTGTTGCCTCCGCTGATATGGATTGGAGCCAGGATTTTTCTGAAGACTGTTGGATATCCTCAGAAGATAATTACCAGGTCATACAGTGCAGGTGCGGGCATCTATCATTCAGGCATTCGAGTTGGTTTTCTGAATATGAAGACCACGATTCGTCAGGTCGTACCGTAAAGATTTACCCGGAACTTGATGTGGACGCTTTGCCTGTTAAGGAGTTTAAGAGTGTACCCGATATAGTTTGCAGAATTTATAACGAGACAATACGGGCATTCAACAACGATTGCTTTACTCTTTGTGCTGCTGGGTTACGAGGGATTGTTGAAGGTGTTTGTGCTGATAAAGCTGTAACTGGCGGAAATGTGGAAAGGAAACAGAAAGACGGAGCTTTTCAGATGATTAGGTCTGATAACCTCGACGGTAAAATCTCAGGATTATGTGAGGGTGGATATCTTACTAAGCCGAGAGCTGAAATTTTGCATGAGCACCGGTTTCTAGGAAATGAAGCCGTACATGAATTAGCTCAGCCTTCTGTCGCCGAGCTTAAATTAGCCATCGAAATCATTGAACATACTCTTGAAGAACTTTATGAGCTTCCTGAAAAAGCTAATGCTTTGAAAAGAAAAAGAACTGCTCGGGTAAACAGGAAAAAAGTCGAGGTCATATAATCAAGGCGCTTAAATAACTTATCCGAACATCAATCGTGAAAGTGTTCGGTGTTATTCCATTTCTAAATCAAGTATGATATAATAGTCTCATTCCTTTTGTGGAGGTGAGGCATGGCACGTACAGCGAGTGGTCACCAGTTACTTGAAAAAGCGAAAGAGCTTTTATCCAATGCACGGACTGCCAAAGAAGTGAGGCAGGCACAGGCGGTAATCCTACCGCTTGAGTTTAAAATGTCCCTTGAGCAGACATCTGCAATAACAGGCATATCTAAAAACTGGGTCTGTCGGTTACGCACTGAGTTTATTCATGCTGACGGAAACATTGAACGTAAAAAGTCACATGGCGGCCGTCGTCGTGAAAATCTGTCACGAACTGAAGAGTCCATATTTTTGGAGCCATTCATTGAGAAAGCGAGAGTTGGCGGCATACTAATCGTCAGTGAAATAAAGGATGCCTTGGAAGCCCGTCTGGGGCGACCAGTCGCCCGGGCATCTACCTACAACCTGCTTCACCGTAATGACTGGCGCAAACTTGTTCCGGACAAGCATCATCCGAAATCTGATCCAGAGGCCCAGCAGGCCTTTAAAAAAACTCCCGGAAATGCTGGCCAAGATAGACGAAGAGTGGCCGGGAGAAAAACCAATAAGGCTAATGTTTCAGGATGAAGCACGTTTCGGTAGAATCTCTGACATTAGACGCAGTTGGTGTCCAAAGCCGTATCGCCCGGGGTGCCAGGCAATGGTCACTCAGGAATACACCTACGCATACGCAGCTGTATCGGTAACCGATGGTGTACTTGATTCCTTAATCCTGCCGCATGTCAACACCGACTGCATGCAGATATTTCTGGACGAAGTGGCTGCCCGGCACCCAAAGGAGCGTATTGTAATGATCGCCGACGGCGCTGGATGGCACAATACTTCGTCGCTGACAATCCCTAAGAACATGCGTCTTGAGAAGTTGCCCGCATACTCGCCGGAACTCAACCCGGTAGAGCACATATGGGATGATTTACGAGAAAAATCATTTCATAACCGGGTGTTCAAGAGTTTAGAAGCACTTGAAGACCATCTCTGTGAGTCGCTTAGGTTGATGGAAAATGACAATCAACGTGTACACTCAATAGTCGCTTGGCCATGGATTATAAACTCACTCTTGATTTAGAAATGGAATTAGATAATGCAAGACTGTGTAAACCATCCCTCACGTAAACATTATCCAAGTGGACAAACAGACCGTTATTTCAGAATTGATACGGGCGTCTACAGACGTTATGACCCATTGAATGACCTGATTAGTTCTAATTCGCCGCTTGGTTCGCTTTTAGTCCCTCCCCTTTCAAGGGGGAGGTTAGGAGGGGGATGGGGTAAGTCGTGCAAGATACTGAAAACACTGAATCTACCCCATCCCCACCCCAACCCTCCCCTTGAAGGGGAGGGAGCTTTATTCTGTTAGCGGCGAATTAGAACTAATCAGGTTGAATGATGGCAAATGGAATTTCAAGGGTGAGAAGATAGAGGGCTAGGGTCAACAAGACATGTTCAAACCAAAGATATTTGACAAAGAAATCAGGCTGGAAATTAACAAGCAAACCTTTCATGGTGCACCTGCACAGGAAATGAAAAAGCTCTACATTAAACAGAACTGCTTTGACGTGGATGAGACTTGCCCGGTGTACAGGATTTTTGAGCTGCCGAATCAGCTTGCTGACATCAGGAACTCAAAATTTAGCCTGGTCAATCCGGCAGCATATAAAGACCGCTACGAGAACCCGCTACTTAACTGGGTATTTACTGATGAGACCGGAGAGTCGTTCACATTAAACGGAGTAGTAGAAAATTATTATGTATCGCCATGGACGTATGACGAGGTGGAGAATCCTTACAGTTGGATACTCTACACGCGGAATAACAATATGGGGATAAAAATCAAGACGACGGTCGGGAAAATAATGGATGAGATGCTGAACCTTTACAACCCTTTCTATATGCTGCAGTTCCACGCTGGGAAAGTAGATTATTTCGACAAAGAAGATATCGATAAATGGTTAACAGAGAGCCATTACACTGACTTTCTGGATTCACTTGGACAAATGTCCGTATCATCCCTAATGGCTTTCCGAAATAAATTTTCAGATGAAAAAGAAATAAGATTTGCGTTTAGTCATATTCCATCTGATAAAGATAATCAGTTTATCATCGACAATGTAACCATCAAAGATGGCATATGTAAGCATCCTCTTCAATGGCGACCGATTATAGATGAATTTGTTTTAGACCCCAGAATATCAGATAAGCAGTTTGAAGAGACTGAGCAGCAGTTACGAAAGTACGGATTTACGTGCGACATAAAACACAGCACTTGCTGATAGGATATTAGATTAGGAAGGTCTCTATGCCGACGGCGTATCATCCTGGACCAGCGCCCATAACGCCGGAACAACGTATTGTCCTGATGACGGATGTTGCTTGGGAAGCATTCATTGCTGATTGTTGTGAACAGCTGCGCCAGGAAAACAAATACTTCCATATTAAGCAGTTAGGCGGAGCTGGCGATAAGGGGCGAGATATCGCATGTTACACAGTGTTCCCTCCAAAAGCTGATATG
>CAYQMO010000098.1:0-13957 GCA_964418315.1 uncultured Geobacter sp.
CGAATTTAATCCTGATCTGATCCACTGTTTCCACGCTCACTATTGTGGCTTTATTACAAGACAACTTTCTGATTATTTTAAAATCCCATATATGATCACCATTACTGGGAGTGATTTACATGACTCGTCACTGCGGAATCACCCCGATACAGTTCGTGCAATCGAAGCAGCTCAAGCTATAGCATGCTTTCACAAGAATGATTCTGATATGCTAAAGGAATTTTTTCCGAGCCGTTGTGGACGTGTATCTATCGTCCCACAGGGTGTGGAATCGTTGCCGATTGGTAAAGATGATCGTTTTGGTTTTGATTGTGAATCCTTTGTACTGCTTTTACCCGCAGCCTTGCGGCCAGTTAAGGGTGTTGAATTTGCCATTCAATCATTATCACAACTGGTGCGGAACGATAAAAAACTGCAATTAGTCATTGCTGGAGGGGTGATTGATACTGAATATGCTGAATCAATTCAAAAAAAATTGAGCAATACTCCCTTTGCAACATGGCTTGGAGAAGTGCCTCGTGAGCGAATGGGAACTCTATACGCACAAGCCGATCTGGTGCTAAATTGTTCTCTTTCGGAATCTATGCCTAACAGCCTTTTGGAAGCGATGGCTATAGGGCGACCGGTACTTGCAGCCAATATTCCTGGTAACCGTTCACTGGTTCAAAATAGGAAAACTGGGTGGATTTATGACAGTGAAGCGGAATTTATACAACTGGTTATGCGGATTAGGAAAAGTGAGGCCTTGCGCGAGGAAGTGGGGCGCAATGCAAAAAAGTATGTAATGAAATACTATTCCCCTCAGTTAGAGGCAACACGCTACAAAACTCTTTACCGCACGCTGGTACCGGTTTGACTTTTAAGATGACTTATAGAGATGGTGCCCAACCCAATGCAGAGCTCGTTGATGGTGCATAAGCGCAGCCGTTGCTTTTGGATGGAACCGACACCACACGACAAACTCACTCAGTGCCACGCTGTAAGATGCTATGATTTTATTGAGACGGCTCCAATCAGAGTGCTGTGCGGTAAAGACATCAATACCCTTACCTTGGTGCGTATTCACCCAGGCAACAAAAAGCTTAGTTTGTTCCGGATGCCTGGAGTCCCATTTAAATAACTGGTGTGCCGCTTCTTTATAGGCGTTTACTGGCAGGTTAGTTATCAATTATCTCAGAGTTAATGGCGAATTCAAAACCAAATGAGACGATGGTGCGATGAGTTACCCTTTTACAGATGACATAACTGTATAAAAAACTCGGGCCGTATGGGTAATAATGCCAAGAGCTGCGGCATTACCAGCCATTATAGTTTGTTTTTAATTTTTGTTAAATATTGGCGCACATCAGGCAGTATAACATGCTATTTTAAAAGCAGTTTTTCAGCCTGCAGATACCGAACCCAGTACTTCCATTACCACAGCATTAATAGAAGCAGTAGTAAATGGTTTTGCCAAAATTCCGTCAGCTTTCATGACTTTAGCAGTGTGCAGAAGTACATTGCCATCCTGCTTATAAGCCATACCAGACATGGCGATTATCTTTGGCGGATTCGGTTGTTTGCGGAGCTTTAGTATCAACTCATACCCATCCATTTCCGGCATCACAATATCCGTTATAACCAGATCTATTGTCAGACGTTCAAGGATCTTCAAAGCCTCTTTACCATTAAAGGTACAGATTACCTGATGACCCTTTACAGTCAGCATGTGCTCGACAAGTTCGGTGATGCCTTCTTCATCATCTACAACTAAAATGTTTGCCATAAATATCTCCTACGCGTAGCTTTTATACAAGTCTTTGGTTGGCAGCCAGATATTAAACACAGTGCCTTTGCCTGGCGTAGATTCGGCGCTGATAAGTCCCCCCTGACGCGTAATGATCGTATGGCAGAGTGCCAGACTCAGGCCTACGCCACTCATTTTGCCTCTATGCTTGGTACTGAAATAGGGATCAAAGATATGGGGAAGTACTTCTGGAGCAATGCCGCTGCCGCTGTCGGTCAGCGTGATATGCAGATAGTCACCGGTTTCCAGCGGCAGCGAATCCTCCTCGGTTACTGGTACTTCCCGCGCCTCCAGATGCAGCGTCCCACCAGTAGGCATCGCTTCCATTGCATTGGTCGCCAGACTGGAAAAGACAAGCTTCATCTGCTCTTCGACAAAACTGACGTCAGAGATGTTCTCGGGATAGTCAGTGGTGAAGATTACGGCTGGGCTTTGGATGGTATTCTTGATGAAAAGCTTGATATGAGGCAGCAGCTGGCCACGCCGCATCCTTGCGCCGTAATCTTCTCCAAGGACTTTTAACATCCGATCAAGTTTTTTCGCATCTTTGGAGAGCTTTTCGATCCTGTCAAGGTATTGAACAACTCCTCTGTCAGGCTTGGATCTTTTGGCCTGAAAGACGTAATCGAGAATTCCCTGTATCATGGTGTTATAATCGTGAGCAATACCGCCTGCAAGTCCGGCAACAATTTTGTGATGTTTCGACCACATCTCCCCGATTTCCTGCCGATGCTGCAGTTTTAACTGCTCTTCGGCTCTTAAGCGATGGACGCACTCAATCAGGCACTTGTACATCAGAAAGCTGTTTACCGGCTTAATAACGTATTTATCGATGCCGATATTTACCGCCCGGAGCAGAAAGCCGGTCTGTTCAAAAGCGGTTATCACTATAATCGGTACCGATGGCTCAATGGCGCGGATTTCGCCGGCCATGGTCAGGCCATCCATAAGCGGCATCTGGACATCGGTGACCACAATATCCGGGTGATGCCTCTTAAATGCCGCCAACCCTTCCACTCCATTGGTGGCGGTTATCAGAGTGCCAACCAGGCGACGCAGAAAATCACTAAACTGTTCCCTGGTGTCAAGATCATCTTCGACATACAAAACAGTCAGGGTTTCCAGAAAATGTTGATCAATCACGTTTAAATTCATCAGTTACTCCTTACCGCCATTTATCCACTGCATCCGCTCAATGCCGATGTCAGTATCAGATGCAAGAAATATTTGATAAAATGTTGTAAGCTTGTAAAACCACAAATTCTGACTTTTTCTTGGGCAAATCTGACAATATCAGGCAAATGGGGGGGGGGCCGAGGGTTGGAGATGTTCGATTGCTTTGTGGGGGTAAGAATACATTCCTGATCCTGATTAGTTCTAATCTTCCGCTCATGGCTCGACAGGCTCACCACGAACAGAAGATCATTTATCCTCACCCCACAAATTCATATCGATAGCTGTCTATAGTAAATTACGCAACAATGTCAGACAGTGACTCAGAAACCTCTTCGATAAAGTTGTCATCGCATCCGGCACTACTCAATATCTCGAATATGTGGAACGCTATTTGTACCGGCCTTCCTTGTGTGAGTAACGATTCTTGAAGTTGGTGAAGTAATGTGTCCAATTTATTTTCCTCACTGAGTAGTGAAAACGCGGTAAGCGCATGCCAGCAGCGCTTCCTTAAACTTCTTGCTGTCCACCGGTTTGGTGACATACCTGTCAATACCTAAATTTATGGATTTCATCAGATCGGCACTTTGATCAAATGCAGTCAGGACAATGATTGGTACGGACATGTCAAGCTCACGGATTTTACAGGCCATTGCCAAGCCATCCATAACCGGCATCCGAATGTCAGTGACGATGATGTCAGGTTTGTGTAGAAGAAAAGCCTGCAATCCTTCAGCTCCGTTAGAAGCCTTAATCAGAACACCAGAGCAATGATTCAGAAACACGCTGAAAGCCTCACGAGTGCTTTCATCGTCTTCTACATAAAGAAGTGTAAGGTTTTTCAGGTAATCCTTATCTTGGATGTAAACATTCATGATATTTCACCGTTTTGTTATAGAAATACAGCATGCAAGTCCGGCAACTATTTTGTGTGTTTCACCCGACTTCCCGCCGATGCTGTAAAGCTGCTCTTTTGCTCTAAGGTTGTGGACGCATTCAATCAGGCACTTTTACATAAGAAAAGTTTATAGGCAAATAGCTACAAGCTTGTAAACCCACAAATTCTGACTTTTTTTGGGTAAATCTGACAATTTCTGACAATTGGGTCGAGGGTTGGAGAGGTTCGATTGTCTGGTGGTTGATATGAAATTATGCGGGGTCTTAAATCACTTCAATTTGTGCGGAAAACGAGTAGCCAATCCCGTGATGAGTGAGTATCGGTGCGCTGCCGTATACGCTTTCAATTTTGCGGCGTAGCCTCCGGACAAGTGAGTCCAGGGCGCGATTCGCATATTCATCGGTTCTGTATCCAAGAGCTGTCAGAATGGTATCGCGTAAAACTGGTTCCATAGATGACCCGGCAAGGGAGAGCAGGAAACTCATCTCTTTGGTGGTAAGCTGAAGCAGGCCGGATTCAGGTGTTATCAGGTTGGCCCTCCGGCAATTGATAGACCATTTTCCGTGCGAAGGTTTGTGTTCAAGTGAAGTGCGCTGGAGCATGCGACCAAGCGCCGAGGCAAGTTCGCGGCAATCCACCGGTTTGACCATGTAGAGATCCGCCCCGAAATTGTACCCTGCAATTCGTTCATCAACGCTGCCACGTGCAGTAAGAATGATGCAGCGCATGGTGGTGTTGTTTCGTATGTATTCAGCCAACTGCAAGCCATCTATGTCAGGGAGCCCCAGGTCAATCACAGCAGCGACAAAACTCTGCTCAGCGATTGCGTGATAAAACTTGAGACCGCAATCCACAGAAATTACATCATAACCTACAAGAGTGAGGTATTCTGCAACGCTTTCCCGCAGCATTTTGTCATCTTCAACCAGAATGATCCGAGCGTCAAAAGCATCAGGTGAATCAACCGGCTTTATCATGGTATTGGAAGATAGCATAAACTTATAATCCGCTTTTAAAATTGAAGATGCAACCGACTAATTCTGACAAATTTGATCAAGCAACAGGCAATTTAAAAGAAATTTTTGTTTTAATCTCATTGCCTATATCAATTATAAACTCTCCGCCGTGCCTTGTAATAATCCGTTTAGACAGCCAAAGCCCTATTCCGGAGCCCGTGGTATAAATACTATTGTCCCCTCGCTCAAAAATGTTGAAAATATTATTGGAGGTATTTTTCGGAAAATCCTCCCCCTTATCGAAAACACTAATTGTTGCAATATTTGCATCCGCCTCAAGTTCTACAATGATCTCGGTTCTTGGAGGAGAGTACTTGCAGGCATTTTCAAGAAGATTTAGCATCACAATTTTTAACTGCGGCTTGTCAGCCAACACGTTTACGGAGTTTGTCCGAGGCAGAAATAGAAATACCCGCTCGGGCCAGAAGGATTCCGATTCGTCAAGCACTTCATCGATAAATGGAACAAGCGGTATCTGTTTTGTTGTAATATCATGGGACGACATACTCGCTTTCAACTGATTCATTGAAACATCAAGAAGTTCCACCAGACGGTTTATCCCAACCCGCATGGCAGCTATCTTTGGTGAACACTCTGATTTGCTGTCAGAAAATATCAGATCTATAAGGTCCAGGTTCGTTCTTATAATCGAAAGGGGAGTGCGATATTCATGGGAGATCATCGACAGGAAGCTTCCCAATTCCAAACGGAGCTCCTTCTCATATACCAGCAGTTGCTGCAAGCGTTTCTCCTCATCTTTACGGTCTGTTATGTCGCGTGTGACACCTATAAAGCCGGTGATTATTCCATGTGCGTTCCGCAAGGGATTTGAACGTGTCTCTGTCCAGTACAACCGCCCCTCCTTGGAGAGCATCTGCATTTCGTAACGGGCGGCTCCGGTTATTAATCCCTGGCTCTCATCCTTCATCCGTTCAGCATGCTTACTGCTGATCAACTCTCTCCCCTCTTCCGTTAAAAATCTGGTGACAGGCTGCCCCAGAACCTCATCCTGTGGAAAGCCCCGCATCAGCTGATCAGCTTTGTTCACGTATGTAATGCAGAAATTATTGTCAATCTCCCACACAATATCAGGGGACTCTTCAGTAAGGCGACGAAAGCGCTCCTCACTCAGCCTTAATTTCTCCTGCGCCTGTTTGAGTGATGAGACATCATGCAAAACCATTATCTGACCGACAGCTGACGAACCTTTATATAGAGGGGTCTTGGAGGGGCGCCACCATTTATCATGGTCGCTGTCATAAAACAAATCATCCTTGCCAGACGTCAGGACCAACAGCTTCTCGTACATCGGGTCGCCTGCTGGAAATTCTCTATCAAGAGGTTTACCGAACATAGTTGGTGATAACAACTTATTATCAAGCGCAGCTTTATTACATTCAGAAATTCGCCCATTGATATCAAAGATTATTACTGGTTCAGGCATTTGATTAAACAGGGTTGTACCGGCAACCGGCACCAGATTCAGCATTTGATGCTGAAATACTGCTCTCCAGTAGCAGATTCCGGATATTAGAGTGGCAGATGTAGTAAAACTCCATTCAGGAGTAATCTTTATTGCTTCGACTGCAAGCGGAATGCTTGACGCTAGTGCAATCATAATCAGGCTGCCGCGGTTTGCTTGTTTTGGATTTAGTGCTCCAATAATGGAAAGCAGAATAACCGTAAGAAAATAAAGATAAATGTATGGCATTTGCACAGCTTTTTGGTAGCTACCATTCTGGAAACCCATCAGCAACATGTCTTTAATACTGACCAGGTGCATGGAGTGGCGGATAAGGCCGTGCAGATCGTTTGTCAGCAACAGAACAGTCGCGATGATAGGCATGAACCACATCAAGGCAAGCATCGGGCGTGAAAAAGGTTTTTTCCGACCCATGACTGTAAGGAACAGAGGAAATAGAGTACATAGGGTAATATTTAAGAAAATGGAGCCGGTTTTCCAGAACAAGTGTTTAAGCGTCAAGGTAGTAGATGCTGTATTGAGTGAATATGAAAGTGCCCAGCCGGATATTCCAATTTCCAGCCATAGGAACCATGTTGCGGAGGGTGTATAACGTCGACGGTAGGCGTAGACAGCTATAGCTCCGTTTAGCAGTGCTGAAAGTAGAGGTAGAATTATATAGGGTGTGAAGTAAAAAGGCATTCGGAGATCCTTTTCAATAAGTGCATATCCTCAATATCCAGGAAATAGTTATGATATTTGTGTGTTTTACTATTACCTGCTACAGTTGCTAGTCAGCAGCTCCCCCCCACTTCCTCAGCAACGCAGCCAGTTCCTCCTTCTTCACAGGTTTGGAAATATAATCATCCATTCCAGCCGCGACGCAGTCCAGAATTTACCCCTCACCCTTCCCTCATGGAGAGGGGACTGTTTGGACGCCAAGCGGTAGATATATGCTGAAAACTGAGCCCTTGCCAGGTTCGCTCTGCAGGTCAATGAAACCACCATGCGATTTTATGATCCCCATGACCATCGACAGACCCAGTCCGGTTCCTTTGCCGACCTCTTTGGTGGTAAAGAACGGATCAAATATTTTAGCTTTTGTAGCCTCGTCCATGCCATGGCCGCTGTCGCCGACAGTTATGAGCGCATACTCCCCGACAAGAAGATCTTCCTTCAGCAGATGGGATTTCTCGACGCCGATCTTGGCCGTTGAGGTGGCAATTGTGATTACGCCGTACTCCGGTATGGCATCTTGCGCATTCAGGATCAGATTAAGCAGCACCTGCTCAAGTTGCCCTGTATCAACGCTGATTACCGGAGGATCATCCATTAATGTGATGGTGAAGCGGATATTTCCACGAATGAGCCGTGAAACGAATCTGCCAAAGTTCTCGATGAGGCTGTTTACAGTGAGGCTGCTACGAATAATTTCCTGCTTCCTGCTAAAAGCCAAAAGGTGGTTGGTCAGGTCGGATGCCCTGGACACAGACTGCTGAATCTCACTGACATGCTGGAGTATTTCTGCGTCGTCGTTGTATCCAAGTTTCAGCAGTGTTGAGTTGCCGGTGATTACGGTGAGGATGTTGTTCAGCTCATGGGCCAGACCTCCTGCCAGTTGACCGACCGATTCCAGTTTCTGGGATTGGAGTAGTTGGACGGAAAGACTCTTTTTTTCGGTGATGTCTTCCTTAAGCGCAAGATAATGGGTTGTTTCGCCGTTTTTGTCATTAATCGGCGCGATTCTGGCCCACTCATAGTAAATGCTGTCATCCTTGCGCTTGTTGCAGAACTCCCCCTCCCAGATATTGCCAGAGGTAATTGTAGACCAGAGATCCTGATAAGTTCCTGTAGGAGTGTTGCCGGACTTCAATACGTTTGGCTTGTTACCGATCAGTTCTTCAACGTTGTAGCCGGTCAGTTCGACGAACTTGGGATTTACGTATTCGATCCTGCCTTCAAGATCGGTGATTTCAATGGAGACCGGACTCTGTTCGACCGCCTGTGACAGTTTGCGCATATTGAGATCGCTCAGCCTGCGTTCGGTGATGTCCTCAAAAAACCAGACGGTTCCCGCAGAAGGATCACTTTTGTCGACAATGTTGCCCGTACTTCTGATGACGATTTTGGAACCGTCCTTTCTGATAAAAACGGTTTCAGCCGTTGCAATTTCCCCTGCGGACAAAGCGGGATTCACGTCAGCAGCGAACTTCTCGAATGCCTCCTGTGAAGGATAAATGAGCCTGGTACTACTGCCTGTAAGCTCTTCTTTGCTGTACCCCAGCATTTCGCAGGCTTTGTTGTTGACCGACAAGTATATGCGGTCAGCGACAAAAGCAATGCCGAGCGGCGATGCGTCAAAAAGCTTTATTTGCTGCTGCGCAATCTTATGGAGCTTTTCGTTGGCCTGGTTTAAAGCATTGACCGCATTTGAAAGCTCCCTGGTGCGCTCGGCTACCATTTGATCCAGCCTGTCGTTGAACGCCAGTAGAGACTGCTGGAAATCCATTACCTTGATAAACGATTTAAGTTTTGCCAGAAGCTCCTTGAAAGGGACAGGTCCAACAAGATAATCGAGCGCTCCCGCTTCCATCCCGGCTGTTCTGCTGTAGCTGTCAGTCAGCATTGACGACATCAGGATTATCATACTGCCTGCGAATTCAGGACACTCCTTGATCTCACGCAATAGATCGATACCGGTGCAGTCCGGCAGAACTACATCCAGCATGAAAATATCGGGGCAGACCGATTCTATCTGCTTCATGCAATCCTCACCGGTAGTGGCGGTGAACACCTCGAAGCCTTCCTGAGTCAGGAGACGGTCGTACAGATGCAGCATAGCCTCGTTGTCATCAACGATCATGACGCGGTTATGCAGCGACGTTATCTTTCCGGACATTTATATCGTCTCCTCTGCCGGTTTGAGCAGTTCTGCCACGTGCGCACTCAGTAGCTCAAAGTCGAGCGGTTTCATCATAACCCTGTCCGCTTTCATTGCTCTCGCGGTTAGCATGAGATCATCCACTTGAAGCTTTAAGGAACCACCGGTAATGACGATGGTCTTTAATTTGGACGACCTCGTTCTCAGCTCCATGAGTACACCGATACCGTCCTGCTCCGGCATGACAATATCGGTAATCAGCAGGTCATACTGCCTGCTGCCGATCATTTTAATGCCGACTGCGCCATTTTCGGCTGTCTCGACCTCATAGCCGTCTTTCGTCATGAATTTTTCTATAAGATTTCTAATACTGTCATCATCCTCAATTACAAGTATACGTGCCACGCTCCTCTTCCTCCTTTATTTTGATATTACTTCCTAAGAACACAAATATCAGGCCGCCAACTCCTCAACAACCACTCTTCTTCAGGATGACGCCAGGTTACACGCCGCTACCACAAGGTTGCGCCCCTCGTGCTTGGCTTGATAAAGCGCAGCATCAACCCGCGTCATCAGGGCATCCCTCTCTTCGTCTTCCTGCAACTCGGCAACACCGAAGCTGGCGGTTACAACAGGTGTGGAGGTTCTGGGGAGTTGTTCAAAGCTGCAGCGAATGCGCTCAGCCAAAGCAACGGAGGCTTCGCAGGTCGTATTAGGCAGCAGAACCATGAACTCCTCACCCCCCATACGGCAGGCGATATCTTCAAAACGCACCATCGATTTCAGTAATTGGGAAAACTCCTTGAGGACCAGGTCTCCCACCGTATGACCGAAGGTATCATTCACATTTTTAAAATGATCAAGGTCGATGCTAATCAGCGAGAGGGGCTGCTTATGACGCTGCGCAGCGCTTAGAACCTTGGAAAAACTTTCACTGAAAAACGTCTGTTATTCAAGCCGGTCAATTCGTCTGTCACGGCAAGCCGCAAGATGGTTTCATTGGCAAGCTCACGCACGACGATAAAGCCCAGTTTTTCAGCTATGGCGGTCAACAAGGTCAGCTCTTCCGGCAGAAAAGTCTGTTCCACAAGATAGCATACCGTCACCTTGCCAACCTCATTACCATCTACGATGATATTTTCGGTCAGCTTCCATGAAGTTTCCCGGAAGAGCGGCGTATGGAAGATTCGTCCGTTAATTTCGATGCATGCTTCCGTTATCTCCGGAAACTGCCAGGCGGTAGGGATAAGCCGGGCTATCCTGTAAAATATCTTTTCAAACGAAAGACCCGAAGCATTGGAGACGGAAATAATGCTGTAAAGACAGTCAAGTTCTCTGGTTCTTGCCCTGAGTGCAAATTCAGCCAGCTTACGACGGGTGATCTCGTCATGTGAAATTACGGCATATATTTTGTCATCCACAAAAAACGGGTTGACTCTGCAGATAAACCAGCGGACTTCACTGGAAGATGAACATTCATACTCCATGGAGAATTGCGGCAGCGTGCCAGCCAGAACCGCATCGATACCCGCACGTATTGAATCAATATCATCTAGTTCTTTCATTGCTGCAACGCGGTTGACATCCATGGTCTCCAGATAATTGATGCCTCTGCAGCAGGTGTCATAAGAGCCGTCGTTTGCAACTGCAAAGCTATCCCAGGCGCGGTTTGTGGTGACGATCACCCCCTGGTCATTTATCACGCAGATTTGGGCGCTTTGACCGTCAAGCGTAGCCTGGGTAAACTCATTCTGTTTTATGAGAGCCGAGTTTGCCTGCACAAGTTTGTATGCAACCAGCAAACTCCGCGCACAGTCCAGCAATGTGGCAGCAAACATGCTCACTTCAAGAGGCTTGAGCACATAACCGCTGACACCTAGATCAATACTCCGCTTCAAGTACTTAGGCTCATCAAAGGCAGACATGATGATTACCGGAATCGCCCGGTCAACGCTGCGGATTTCCTGCACCATGGCCAGGCCGTCCATGTAAGGCATCTGAATATCTGTGATGATAATGTCCGGTTTGTCCAGTCGCCAGACCTCAAGACCTGCCGCGCCGTTTGGGGCGGTTACAAGTCTGCCGACAATGCGTGTAAGAAATTCACTGCAGAGTTCTCGAGAGAACTCTTCGTCTTCAACAAACAAAACGGTGAGGCGCCTTAGGTGTTCCTGCGTTTCTCTCTCTGAAATGTCTGGAATCATGAATTTACTCCTATCCCTTATTAGCTGTCTGCAAGCCAATTACTCTTTTCATTTCCTGGACGAATTCCTTTTGTACCATCGGTTTTGATAAGTAGCCGTCAAATCCTTCACACAAATAGTGCTCTTTGTCGCCTGACATGGCGTTGGCTGTAATCGCAATAACAATCTGATGTAAAGATGAGCCAAGTTCTTTACTTCGGATTTCACGAATCGCATCCACGCCGTTCATTACCGGCATCTTAACGTCCATCAGCACAAGGTCGAAAGTACCCGTTTCAAGTGCGGTCAGACATTCCCTGCCATTTTCTGCTGTGGTAACTTCATGGCCGTGCCTGCACAGCATTATCCTGGCATATTTCATATTGACAGGGTTATCTTCCACCAAAAGAATCCTCAATGGCGCTGAATCCCACGTTAACGCTGAAGTATGCTCCGTACTGACTGCAGCTTCTCTTTCCGGCGGGATCAAAAGCGGAAGTTTCAGTTTGAAACAGCTCCCGGCCCCCAAACTGCTTTCCACAGAAAGTTCACCCCCCATAAGTTCAGCCAGTCGCCTGCTGATCGTCAGCCCAAGACCGGTGCCGCCAAAGCGGCGCGTCATACTGGAGTCTTCCTGAACAAAAGGCTTGAAGATGCTTTCAAGCGCCTCCGGAGAAATGCCTATTCCAGCATCTGTGACAGATATCAGTACTACAATCTGATGATGATGTTTTTCAAGAATCTCAACGGAAACGGTGATGCTTCCCTGCGAAGTAAATTTCACGGCATTGTCAAGCAGATTGAGGAGTATCTGTCTCAAACGATGTTGATCACCTTCAACCGGATTGGGAAAATCTCTGGCAATGCTGATATTAAGAGACAGTTTTTTCGCTAAGATAGCTGCTTCCTGCATCTGGCAAACTACATCGATGGTCTTATTTAGATCAAATTCGTCAAGGGTGATGGTCATTTTTTCCGCTTCAATCTTTGATAGATCAAGGATATCGTTAATCAAAGTGAGTAAAACGCTCCCGGAGGACTTGAGCATCTTTACATAATTCCGTTGCTCTTCTGTCAGGGTTGTTAATTCAAGAAGTTGTGTCATTCCCATAACACCATTCATCGGGGTGCGCATTTCATGACTCATGTTGGCAAGAAACTCGCTCTTGGCCCGATTGCCCGCTTCAGCGGCCGCTTTTGCCTGAAATAACTCTTCTTCGGCCTGCTTGCGATCAGTGATATCGATAAAAGTAATTCTGAGCTCTCCATCATCTGTTGCGGCACACTGCACATTTGCCCAGAATATCGAGCCGTCACTCCGCATCAGCCGCGTATCCCACTTCTGTACCCCTCCATTTCCAATGAGCAGTTTGCGCCGCTGCAGGTAATAGGTGTCCTCATCTCCGGAATAGATGAATGTTGACAGCACGCTCTTGAGCAGGACCGCGCGACCCACTCCCAGCATGGATGCTGCGGCAAGGTTGCCGTTCTTAATCAGACCTCCGTTATTTACCGTCAGATAGCCGACCGGCGCCAGATCGTACAGGTCAAAGTAGCGGATTTTCGCAGCTTCCAGCTCTTGCTGCGCAAGTCGCAATTCCTCGTTCTGCATCTCCAGCTCGATCTGGTGTACCAACAGTTCGTGAAGTATCTGCTTCGAGCTGTCCGGAAATTGCTCTTTTAAGTTTTGCAGATCATCCAGACGAGTTTTTCTCTCCGCAGTCTGACGGAGTTCCCGGACTGATTCAGATGTTGTGGTGATCATGCTTTATCCCCCCCCCCATGCTTGCCCGCTCCGTAGTCGCTATCGCCTATCCCTCCCCCGCTTCATTCAACAAGGGGCTGGCCGTCAGCCACACTTCCTTGCGCGTGCCATCTTTGGCGATCCGCTGGGTGCGGTAAGTCTCAATTACATCTTTATGGCTCAACTGCCGAATCTGTTCTAAATCCGCCTCCCGCAGCTTTTCAGGTATCAGCTCGCGGATGTTCATCTGTAGCGCCTCTGCTTCGCTCCATCCGTACATTTTTTGCGCCGCCGGATTCCAGGCCAGGATGCGACCTTTCATATCTTTAAGCACAATGGCATCGTGGGAATCTCGCACCACCACTGCCAGCCGGAGATGATCATTGGCTATACGGAGCGCTTCTCTCGTCTGTTTCATCTCGGTTATGTCAAAAAAGGTGACGACAGCCCCTTCGATAACGTTTTCAAGGGTACGGTACGGGCGGATGCGGAGCAGGAACCAGGCCCCATCCCTGTTCTGTACCTCAACCTCTTTTGGTATCAGGGTGTCGAGCACCGATTTGATATCGGCCGTCAGAGTTTCATAACCGACCAGGTTGGAGACGATATGGCCGACCGGTCTTCCCACATCGGAGAGTATCAGGTTGATTACCTGGGTAATGCTTGGTGTAAAGCGCTGGATGAGCAGATTGAAATCGACAAAAACGGTGCCGACGCCGGTGCCGGCCAGCAGATTGTTCATGTCGTTGTTGGCGCGGGAGAGGTCGAATACTTTTGTCTGCAGTTCGGTGTTGACAGTGGCCAGCTCTTCGTT
>CAYQMO010000099.1:0-13857 GCA_964418315.1 uncultured Geobacter sp.
CTGGCGGGCTGGCATTAACGGCACGAAAAATGCAGTATCAGGCGGTTCATACTTAGCACAACAAGGCGGTTGACAATACATCCTACCATGGCAAATGGCTCAGTAGACGCAATAGAGTTACGCGGACTCCGTAAAAACTCGGACATATATGTCGCCTTGGCACTCATCGGAGTTCTTTCGCTGATGATTATTCCTCTGCCGGCGTTTGTACTCGACATATTTCTGGCCGCCAATATGACAATAGCATTGGCGATTCTCCTGATCTGTCTCTACACAGTGCAACCGCTTGATTTTTCAGTTTTTCCGTCGGTTTTGCTGGTCACTACACTGTTTCGACTCTCCCTTAATATCGCCTCAACCCGCCTGATCCTCCTGCATGGCAGTGAAGGCACCGATGCGGCCGGGGCTGTCATCAAGGCCTTCGGGCAGTTTGTAGTTGGAGGCAATTATATCGTTGGTGCGGTGCTGTTCCTGATTTTGGTGGTCATAAACTTTGTCGTTATTACTAAAGGTGCCGGGCGTGTAGCCGAAGTAGCGGCGCGCTTTACTCTTGACGCCATGCCTGGTAAGCAGATGGCGATTGATGCCGACCTTTCTGCCGGTCTCCTTACGGACAAAGAGGCGAAATTGCGGCGTCTGAAAATATCACGCGAGGCCGATTTCTACGGCTCCATGGACGGCGCTAGCAAATTCGTGCGCGGAGACGCCATCGCAGGGATAATCATCGTCCTGATAAACATCTTCGGTGGTTTGCTTATCGGAGTCTGGCAGCAGGGAATGCCGTTCATGGTCGCCCTCTCCAACTATACGCTGCTGACTATCGGAGAGGGACTCGTAGCGCAGATTCCTGCCCTGATAATTTCGACCGCCGCTGGTATCCTGGTCACACGCTCTGCTGATGAAAACAGTTTTGGTCAGGAACTTACCGGCCAGTTCCTGAATTATCCAAAAGCCTTTTTTGTTACCTCCGGTGTCATGTTTTTGTTCGCCCTCATCCCGGGACTGCCGCACTTTGCTTTTCTGCTGCTGGCCGGCGTTACGTTCCTGGTTGGGAAAATGGCTCGCGAGAAGGCTGTGGTGGTTGAGGATGGTGCGATCACCGATAAGACCCCCGGAGAAGAGTCAATCGATCAGGCGTCAAATATCCGACCTCTGGATGTTCTGGAGCTGGAAGTTGGCTATGGTCTGGTGCCGTTGGTTGATGCTGCTCAAAGTGGTGAATTGCTGGAACGAATCCGCTCCATTCGTCGGCAGACCGCTCAGAAGATGGGTTTCGTCGTTCCACCTATTCATATCCATGACAATCTGCAGTTGAAGCCATATGAGTACAACCTGCTGGTTCGCGGCGCACGAGTCGGCGGGAGCGAGCTGACCGGCCAATATCTGGCGATGGATTCCGGATCAGTAACGACCAAGTTTGAAGGCAATATTACCAGAGAACCGGTATTCGGTCTGCCAGCGGTCTGGATTCGCAGTGATGATCGCGATCGAGCTCAGAGTTTTGGTTACACTGTTGTTGACAGCACTACGGTTGTTGCCACCCATGTCAGCGAGATTGTCAAGCGATACTCGCATGAACTGATCGGACGTCAGGAACTGCAGCAGCTCCTTGATAATGTTGCCGTTACCGCCCCGAAAGTTGTTGATGAGCTGATACCCAACCTGCTTAATCTTGGTACCGTGCTGAGGGTTGTCAAAAGTCTGCTTAAAGAAGGGGTGTCAATACGTGATATGCGGACTATTCTGGAGAGTCTGGCAGACTACGCTTCCCTTACCAAAGATCCGGATGTGCTGACCGAATTTGTCCGGCAAGGGTTGGGTCGATTCATTGTTGATCAATACAAACTTGAAGATGACATTCTTCTCCTGGTAACGATAGACCGGGAAGTTGAAGACATGATTGCTGAAGCGATCCAGCCGTCTGATCAGGGGAGCTTTCTGGCAATTGAGCCTGCAGTTGCCCAGCGGATAATAGCATCGATCCGCAGCTTGGCCGAACGGTTCAGTTCCAGCGGGGCTCAGCCTGTCTTGTTGGCGTCTCCGTCGATCCGTCGTCACGTCAGAAAATTGATTGAACGATTCGTGCCGCATATGGCGGTACTGTCACATAACGAAATACCTCAGAACATAAAAATCCAGTCTCTTGGGGTGGTAAGTTTGAATGCTGGTTAAAACATTTCAAGCTGCAAGCATACCGGCAGCACTGCGCATGGTAAAGGCCGAACTGGGACCGGATGCCATGATCCTTGCTACAAAGAAAGAGCAGACCGGCGGTGTTTTCGGTTTTTTCAGCAAGCAGGTCTACCTGGTGACGGCGGCGGTTGATCCGATTCGTAAGCCGGTACCACAGGCGGCGCCACCGACACCGACCGAGCGTGAAGCACCGCCTCGCGAACGGACTGCTCGGGAGGAGATGGAAAATTCAATGCTTGCCCCGCTGGCAAGGGAGCTGAAAGATCTGCGTGCAAAGGTTGAAACCCTTAGCCGCCGTGAAGAAGAAACCCGCGAGGACGTAAAAAGCTCTGATGGGGTGGGAACGAATGAACTGCAGGATGGTGGTATTAACCTTAAAAACATTCCCCGTTCCGATCTCGAGGA
Organism: uncultured Geobacter sp.; assembly: GCA_964418315.1. Taxonomy (GTDB): domain Bacteria; phylum Desulfobacterota; class Desulfuromonadia; order Geobacterales; family Pseudopelobacteraceae; genus JACRCG01. The sequence goes on from CAYQMO010000099.1 coordinate 2,599, forward strand.
AATCAAAAAACTCCTTCTCGCCACACTGACAAAAAGCCAGGAGGGGGGTGTCAGTGATGTTCAATGGCCGATGATAACGGCTGAGGGCAAACCGGACGGACAGTCGGGGGGGGAGCTTCTCCCTGAGGATTCTCCACTGGTGCGAGCATTGACATATAGTGGCGTTTCTACCGAACGGACGAAACAAATAGTCGATACACTCAACACTCTGCCGTCACAGGGGGGTGGTCAGAGTGTCAAGGCGCGTCTCACTGAAACACTGGGACGCCTGGTTAAATTTGCCGGTACACTTAAGTTGAAAAAGGGCTCTCCCCGCATTATCGCTCTGGTAGGCCCGACCGGCGTCGGTAAAACCACGACTACCGCCAAGTTGGCAGCCATGTATGCCCTCAATCGGGGTCACAAGGTTGCACTGATTACGATGGATATTTTCAGAGTGGGGGCGGTCGAACAACTTAAAACCTACTCTCGAATCATGGGAGTACCGCTTGAAGTTGCTTCGACTCCCAAAGAGCTTGAAAAAGCTGTTGAGAAGCATTCTGAGTGTGATCTGATTCTTATTGATACCGCAGGACGGAGCCACAAGGACAAAGATAAGCTTGATGAGATGAAAAACTACCTTGAGAATAAAATTCCGATGGAGGTTTACCTCTGTCTTTCAGCCACCACCAAAGATCGTGAACTGGAAGAGATTCTATCCCGGTTCAAAATTTTTCAGGTAAGTAAGGTGGTATTCACCAAAATTGATGAAAGTGAAAGTTTTGGCAACATGGTTAACCTGCTGATGAAGAGTAATTTGCAGTTGGCTTATTTTTCTACCGGCCAGCGTGTTCCTGAAGATATCGAAATAGCAACACCGGCAAGACTGGCAGAAATGATTTACAGCGAGGGGGTTGCATGAGTACCGTACCAGGAACGGGCGATCAGGCCGATACTCTCCGCCAGATGGCCCGGACGGCAAAAAACAATCAGAAGATTGAATCGGCTGTCGCAGGCGGCTCGACTGATCAGCAGAGCATCAGGGTTATCGCCGTCTCCAGTGGCAAGGGGGGCGTCGGCAAGAGCAACGTTGTTTCAAATCTTGCTATAGCCCTTTCGGCACAAGGAAAGAAAGTGTTGCTGATTGATGCGGATCTTGGCCTGGGCAACCTTGATGTTCTGTTAGGGCTCTCGCCCGTTTTCAACCTCAATGATGTTTTGAATGGTGATAAAAGTATTACCGATATCCTGATTGACGGACCGGCCGGCATCAAAATTATTCCGGCAGGCACCGGTGTTCAGGAGTTGACTACTCTGGGGCAGCATGAAAAGCTGAAATTTCTTGACGAACTGGATATGCTGGAAGAGCAGTTCGACGTCCTGATAATTGATACGGAAGCGGGCATCTCAGATAATGTCACCTACTTTACCGCTGCCGCCCAGGAAATTTTTATCGTAGTTACGCCGGAGCCGACCTCTATAACCGATGCATATACGCTAATCAAGCTCCTGGCAACGCGCTATTCGGAACATCATTTCAAGGTGCTGGTCAATATGGCCAAGGACAGCGAAGAGGCACTGGAGGTTTTTCGAAAACTGGCTAACGTCGCCGGTCGTTTTCTGGACATCTCGCTTGATTATCTGGGGTGCGTGGTCAAGGACGAAAAATTAGTTGATGCGGTTAAACGTCAAAAAGCTGTCATGGAACTTTTCCCCGACTCAGAAGCAGCCCAATGCTTTAATACGATTGCAAAAAGGATTATTGATAACAAACGTCAGAACCGTGCCAAGGGGAATATTCAGTTCTTTTTCCGTCGAATGCTTGATGTGGAAGAAAGCTGAAGATGACAACCGGCGAAAGCAACATTGATCCTGATGTAAGCCGGGCTTCCGCTCGTGAACAGCTTATACTGGATCATATTCCGCAGATGCGCTATCTGGTTCACAAAATGGCGGCCAAACTCCCGCCGCACCTTGACTTGCAGGATTTGATGAGTGCGGCGATGGTTGGCTTGATAAATGCAGCCGACCGCTTTGACTCTACTAGAGGTATCCTCTTTAAAACATTTGCCGAACAGCATGTCCGTGGGACAATCCTGGACGAACTTCGTTCATATGACATGCTCAGCAGAACCATGCGTGACAAATACAAGCGCCTGGAACGCGAACTGCGGCAGCTTGAACATCTGTTGGGACGTAATCCAACCAGTGAAGAGGTCGCTGAAGCCCTGCAGATGAGTCTTGATGATTATTATATATTGCTTGACGACGTTCATGTATTTACCTTTATCAGTCTGGATGACAGCTGGGAGGGGGAAGACGGTAGCCAGCTCTGCCTGGCCGATGTGCTGTCTGAGGCAGATGCAAAAAACCCGCAGCAACTGGTAATATCCATGCAGTTAACCGAAGCTCTTGGGAATGCCATTGATAAACTGCCGATGAAAGAGCGCCAGTCGATAACACTCTATTATAACGAAGATTTAAATCTTAAAGAGATTGCTGAATTACTTGGCTTGACGGAGTCCCGTATTTCACAGATCATCAGTCAGGCGATGGTCAGGCTTCGCTCACGCCTCAGACTGTACAAAACGTAAAAGGGGAATAACAGGTATGAACAGTGGAATATACCCAGCCGTGTCGGGAAGTCTGGCCGCCATGCGCAAACTGGATGTGATCAGCAATAATCTGGCGAATATCAATACACCCGGATATAAAAAAGATAAGCTGACCTTTGAGGGGGTACTGGCGGGGAGCGTTAACCCTCCGGCTGTTCCCCAGGGCATGACTGCGGATCCTATCCTGCAGAAGGAAAACATCTACATCGACTACTCCAGCGGGCCGACCAGCCAGAGTGGCAATCCACTCGATATAGCACTTGATGGCGACGGTTTCTTTGCTGTGACGACTCCCGCAGGGACCGCATATACGCGGCAGGGTAATTTTCGCACTTCTGCCGACGGCACTCTGGTTACGATGGATGGCTATCCGGTGCAGGGAGCTGAACGGGATAAGCAGGGCAATGCTGCAGCAATAAAGATCAAGGGGAACCGGGTTGAAATCGACAGCAATGGAAATGTAATGGTTGATAGTGCACCGGCCGGCAAAATTTCTGTGGTAGACTTTAAAAAGCCGTATACTCTGAACAAAAACGGAGCCTCACTGTTTGTCCCAACCGATCCGCAAGCAAAACCTCAGCCTGGCAAGGCTCTGGTTCGGCAGGGATTTATCGAAGGGTCGAACGTGGACAGTATCGGGGAAATGGTGCAGATGATTGAGACGAACCGCTACTTTGAAGCCTGCTCCAAAGTTATAAAAGGATTTGATGATATCGCCGCAAAGTCGGCCAATGAACTGGGCAAAGTATAAATATAATACACCATGATAAAGGAGATTAAGCATGATTCGTTCACTTTATACGGCTGCATCCGGTATGCAGGGACAGCAGAGAAGCATCGACGTCGTTGCCAACAACCTGGCGAACGTAAATACAACAGGCTTTAAACGGAGTCGGGCTGACTTTCAGGATCTGATGTACCAGAATCTGAAAACAACAGGTTCTCCGTCCACCGGCACCACCCAGGTTCCGACCGGAATCCAGATAGGTCTGGGAAGTCGTCTGGCTTCCGTAACAAAACTATTCACGGCCGGGGACGTTACCCAGACCGGCAATGATCTCGATATCGCCATCGAAGGTGGCGGCTTTTTCCAGATCACACAACCTGACGGCACTATTGGCTATACCAAGGCCGGCGCTTTCAAAACCGACAGCGTCGGACAGATTGTCACGCCAGACGGCAATCCGCTTTCTCCATCGATTACCATCCCAAGCAATGCCACAAAGATTAACATAGGCAACGACGGCACTGTTTCAGTACAGATCCCCGGCCAGAGCACCACAAGTACCATAGGGAATATCCAGTTGGCGTCTTTTCCCAATGCGGCTGGTCTGTCCAGTCAGGGTAGAAATATATATCTCCCCTCTGATGCCTCCGGTACCGCGACAACCGGCACTCCGGGGCAGGATGGTCTCGGCACTATCGCCCAGGGGTTTCTTGAGATGAGTAATGTTAATGTTGCGGAAGAGATGGTAAACATGATTGTCGGTCAAAGAGCCTACGAGATAAACTCCAAGGCGATCACCGCTTCGGATGAGATGCTGGCTACGGCCAACAACCTGAAACGATAAGACTTTACCTGACTCCTCATGAAACGGTTACGGTTGACCCTTTTTATGCTACTTTTAACATTGACGGCCTTCTGCCCGCAGCCTGTTCTCTCTGCCATTGATCGGGAACAGGAGGTTCGTGAGGCCGTAACCGCATTCGTAACCAACCGCACGGCAGGAATGGGATGGGACGTTCATCTCCGCCGGTTAATTATCTCCGGCTCCTTGAAGCTTCCGGACGGGGTCATCGATTATGAGGTTGTCGCCCCGCAAAAATGGGAAGGGTGGGGTCAGATCACTATTACCGTTCTGGCTCGCCAGAACAACCGATTGCTGAGTAATATTCCAGTGCGGATAGATGTGGTGGCACTGGCCGATGCCGTTGTCTCTCTGCGTCAGATTGAACAGGGCAGAACCATAGCGCCTGATGACCTGACCATTCAGAAGTACGAACTAAGCCAAAGCTCTCATCTTGCTATCCGCTCGCTTGATGAAGCTGTCGGTAAAAAAGCTCGCACAACCATCCGGGCGAATCAACCGGTTCGCACAGATCAGGTTGAAAAAATCCCACTGATAAAAAGCGGCCAGTTGGTTACGATTATTGCTGAAAACGGAGTGCTTAAACTGTCTGTCTCCGGCAAGGCGAACAGTTCCGGGGCTGAGGGAGATATAATCAGAGTACATAATCTGTCTTCTCTTAAAGAAATCCCAGCCAAAGTCATAAATGGATCAACAGTCCAGATAGCATTTTGAACAGAGCCGGAGCGAAGGAAACCCAATGAAACAGATAATACTATTGTTTGTCCTTTTTTTAACCGCATGTGCCGTCGAAAAAACCGACGTTAAAACAGGCGGTATGGAAGACTTGACGCAACGTGCCGGGGCGGATTATTCGAACGGCTCTATCTGGCAGGCAAACTCATCCAGTCTGACAGAAGATATGAAGGCGCGTCGCAGAGGGGATACCATCACCATCGTGATTTCCGAAACCGCCAGCGCTTCCAAGGAAGCCAATACAGGAACATCGCGTGACAGTAAAGTGAGTGCAGGGATTAAAAGTATGCTGGGCCTTGAATCAACCAAAATGGCAAAGAGTAGTTTTGCTGACCTCGCCTCTCTTATAAATGCAACTTCCAGCAATTCATTTAAAGGCACCGGCAGTACTTCACGTCAGGAAAATCTGGATGCAACCATAACCGGCCGAGTGGTAGATGTACAGGCAAATGGGAACCTGATGATTGAGGGGCGGCGTAACATCAAGGTGAACGAAGAAGACCTGGTCATCGTCCTGGAAGGGGTCGTGCGAACACGCGATATTGCACCGGACAATACGGTAAATTCAAAATATGTAGCCGACGCGCGTATCAGTTATTCAGGTCGGGGCATCCTCTCAGACCAGCAGAGTCCAGGCTGGCTGATGGGTATCTTTAACAAAGTCTGGCCATTCTGATAAGGCTGCCGGAATTTATACTGCGGGTAAGGACAAAATATGAAGAGTGCTGTTTCTGCGATAATCACCATTATGGTGCTGGTAATCACCACAAGCGCACACGCAATCCGCATCAAGGATCTAGCGTCCTTTGAAGGTATTCGGGATAACCAGTTGATGGGGTACGGACTGGTTGTCGGCTTGAACAGTTCCGGGGATAGCGACCAGACCAAGTTTCAGATCCAGTCAGTAATGAATATGCTTGAGAAGATGGGGATTACGACATCCCTCAACATCAAGACTAAAAACGTTGCCGCCGTCATGGTAACGGCCACTCTTCCCCCTTTTGCAAAACAGGGAAATCGCTTGGACGTTCTTGTCTCGTCACTCGGGGATGCGAAAAGTATCGCTGGCGGCACATTGATCATGGCTCCGTTGAAAGGCGCTGATAATCAGGTTTACGCTGTTGCCCAGGGTTCAATCCTGACCAACTCGTTCGCGTTCGGCGGTCAGGGTGCTGCCGCTCAGAAAAATCATCCAACAGCCGGACGGATACCGAACGGAGCTCTGGTTGAGCGGGAGCTGCCCAACACTCTGGCAGGCAAATCGGTCATTAATCTTAATTTGCATGATGCCGACTTTACAACTGCTTCACGTATCGTTGCCGCCATTAATGCCAAATTTCGTAGTCCTGTTGCCGCCAGCAAGGACCCAGGCTCAGTGAGCCTGACTATTCCGGAAGCATATACGAACCGGGCAGTAGAGTTTGTAGCCGCCTTGGAACGGCTTGAGGTGATACCGGATGCCCAGGCCAAAGTGGTGTTGAACGAACGGACCGGAACCGTTGTCATGGGCGAAAACGTGCGCATTTCAACAGTTGCCGTTACTCACGGCAGTCTGTCGCTGGTTATTAAAGAGTCTCCGCAGGTATCACAGCCGAACCCGCTCAGTAAGGGCGGAGAAACCAAGGTTGTCCCGGAGACTGATTTGAAGGTGACTGAGGAGAGTCGGCAATTGATGGTGATGCCGGAAGGTGCAACCATTGGCGATGTTGTACGGGCGCTCAATCTGCTTGGGGTAACTCCGCGTGATATGATCAGTATCATTCAGGCCGTCAAGTCCGCAGGGGCACTGCAGGCGGAGCTTTCAATAATTTAGCGCTTAACTAAAGTGCGGATCGTGACGATAAGGGTGCAATGGATTTAAAAATCACCACAATGACTCCGGATGTATCGGCAGGCTCAGCGGACAAAGCACGCCAGTTGCAGCGCGCAGCGGCTGATAAAAGTACCGGGGTGACCGAAAAACAGCGGCTACAGGCAAAAAAAGTATCGCAGGATTTTGAAGGGCTGCTTGTTGGCATGATGATGAAGTCGATGCGCGCCACCGTCGGTAAGGACAAGCTGACAGGTGGCGGTCACGGCGAAGATGTCTACCGTTCGATGCTGGATCAGCAGTACGCCGATGCTTCGGTAAAACGGGGTGGCGGGCTGGGGCTCGCAAAAATAATTGAAAAAGATATTATTCGCCAGGAGAGCAGAAAAGCCGTGCGTACCGTTGATACAAAGGAGTAGCTTTTCAGCCCCCAGTTAGACAGGAATGCTTATGAATGAGTTGGATGTTGCCCTTGCACGGCAGCTTGAATTGCAGGAAGAGCTTCACGCCCTGCTGCAGCGTGAGACGCAGGAACTTGCCGACGTTCATGTTGACGCTATGGCGGAAATAAATACTCTGAAAAATGACCTTTCTTTACGTATCGCTGATCACGGGTCTATTCTTAAAAAAGCGATTCAGGAAGTTGCCGTGCGTGAAGGGCTTTCTCCAGGAGCCACGTTGGGTGATGTGAACGCTAAACTCAGTAAAAATGGTAACCGTGACATTACTCGCTTATATGCCGAGTTGAACGTGACTGCCGATCGGATCAAGGAGCTTCTCTCCCTCAATTATGAGATTGCAACACGTTTCGCGGCATCGCTCAGCAATTCGCTTGATCTCATAGCCCGCATCATCAATCAAAACAGTACCTACGGCGCTTCTGGCGGTTACCAGCAACGAGCCTCCGGCGCGCTATTAGTCAACAGGGAGGCATGAAATGTCAATAAGTGCATCTATGCAGATCGGAATGAACGGTCTTAACATATTCCGCAGCGCGACTGCAGTTATCTCGCAAAATATCTCCAATGTCAGCACTCCCGGTTATTCACGGCAAAAAGCCATTATAGAATCGGCACCAACAACAAATCTCTCAGGGTTTACACTCGGTTCCGGCGCAATGATTTCCCGTATCGAACGTTTCCACGATGCGTTACTGCAGCAGCAGATGATCAACTCCGAGACAACTCTGGGCTATGATACTGCCAAATCTTTGGCTCTTCAACAGATTGAGCCGGCATTCAATGATATTGGTGTCGATGGAGTCGGAGCGGCATTAGCCCATTTTTTCGCGTCCTGGCAGGATTTAACGAACAATCCGGGCGGAACAGCAGAGCGGCAGTCCGTGTTAAGTAATGCACAATTATTGGCCGATGAGCTACATTCGACCAGCAAGACTCTAACTGACATGGTCTCTTTACAGAATGCCTCGCTGACACCTGTAATTGACGGCATCAATATAAAACTAAAAGCAATTGCCAAATTGAACGGTCAGGTCACCGCAACGGAGATGGTTTCCGGTAATGCTAATGAGGTTAAAGACAAACGGGATTTGTTGCTGCGGGAGTTGGCTAAACAGATAGGCATAACGACCACGGAAAACGGTGACGGTACGACAGATGTGAAATTAATTGGTGGTGGAGAAAAACTGGTAACTGGGGCAGATGCCGGAATATTCTCCCTGGACAAAACCACAGATCCAACCAGCTTTAAGGTGGAATTGATCCCCGCCAAAGGTACGCTAACTGAAAAAACACAGCCTACCCTATCCACTGGAAGTCTTGGTGCCACTCTAGACTTGAGAGACACCATTATCCCTGAGTATCTGACCGAGTTAAATTTACTTGCGACAACGCTGACTACCAAGCTTAACGATCAGCACAAACTTGGATATGACCTGAGTACGCCGATAGCACTTGGAATAGAACTGTTTGATCCGGCAACAACTTCTGCTGCTACCTTCAGAATTAACTCGCTGATGAACAGCACATTCCTCATAGCGGCATCATCACAAAATAGTGCAGCAGGTGATAATCTTAACGCCGTAGCAATTGCCGACCTTCATAACCAGAGAACTATGACCGGAGGAACCCTTTCTTTCAACGGTTACTGGGATGCACTGGTTGGTAAGATGGGGCTGGATGTGAATTCAAGCAAAACAAATGTAGCTCAGGATGAGGCATTCAACAATCAGTTGAACATACTGAAGGATACCAATTCAGGTGTGTCTCTCGACCAGGAATTATCAGACATGATGATGTATCAACGTTCCTATCAGGCGTGCGCCCAGGTCATTTCGACTGCAACTGCCATGATGGATACGCTGCTAGGAATAGTCCGCTAGTAATTTAAAGTTTTTAGGAGGAGTTATGAGAGTAACAGCAAATATGACGGCAGAAATCTCTGTGTATAATATTCAGCAGGGACGTAGCCGTATTGATAAGATTACTGAAAAACTCACTTCCAACCAGATGATTAACCGGCCAAGTGATGATCCTGTATCGAGCGGTACGCTGCTTGATGTTAAAAGTAAAATTACATTATATGACCAGTTCAACGTCAATATTACCAAGTGTAAATCATGGCTTGAGGTTACTAATAATGGTTTAACCGGTATGAGCGATATCCTGGACGCCGCTCGCAATCTGATTTCCGGAAGTTCATCTCTTAGTATTCAGGATCCTACACAACGCCAAGTGATGAACGACCAGCTTGTCGAAATAAAAAAACAGCTTATTGAAATGGGTAATGTCCAGTATGGTGATCAATACATTTTCGGCGGTGGGAACAACCTAGTACCGCCGTTTAATACTACCGACAACACCTATGCCGGCGACAGCAATCAGCGGAAGGTTGAGATTACCACCAATACACTTCAGGCCTTTAGCACCACGGGTGACCGACTTCTGCTGGGTGGCGGAACAGACCCGAATTATGGGAGTACCAACATACTGCAGGTGATGGATGATCTGATTGCTGCTGTCGGCGATTTCACCACCACAGGTGATTCCGCAGCCGTTACCGCTGCGGGGAAACAACTGGAAGCGGCTGCAAAACAGGTGAACGCTGCCATCACCATAAACTCCTCCCGTATCCTCCGGGTTGACAACATGGCCAAGCTGAATGACATCAATAAAACAACTCTTACCACTATTGCCACCAGCATCCAGAATGTCGATCTGGCCAAGTACGGTATGCAGCTCAATGCAGAGCAGACAGCTTTTCAGGCGTCGCTGGCAGCTACCGCCAGGATATCTTCGATGTCATTATTGGATTACATCTACTGATAACTACGCCTTGACCTGCCCCTGAATCCCGATAGTAACCTCGCTGTACGGGATCTGCCTGCCGGATGCCGCCAGGGCCTGGCGGGCAACCACTGCGATACCGCCACAGCAGGGCACTTCCATCTTCAGAACAGTAACGCTTTTCACGTCAGATTTGCTGAACAGTTCCGTCAGCTTCTGCTGATAAAAGCTGTTATCATCCAGCTTGGGACACCCCATAACAACCGCTTTCCCCTGCAAAAAATCCTCATGATACCCTGCATAAGCCACCGGTACGCAATCTGCAGTAATCAACAGATCGGCACCCTGAAAATACGGGGCGGTGGTCGAAACAAGATGGAGCTGAACGGGCCACTGGGCTAACCGGCTCTGACGACTGCCGCTTGGAGCCGCTTCGGCTGCCGCCTGGGGCGCTGCAAAGCTCATGGCACGTGATCCGGGACAGCCGCCGCCATGATGTTGTGTTGTCACCGGAGAGTGCGGGGCTTGCTGGTGAACCGGAGCCGACTTCCCCTGAGCGGCCAGATGTTTCTCTACCGCAACTTCATCAAATTCATCAGCCTCGCGCTCCTCAATCTGTATGGCATCACGAGGGCAATCACCAAGACAGGCGCCTAACCCGTCACAGAGATTATCCGCCGATAATACAGCCTTGCCATTAATCATTGTGATGGCGCCTTCCGCACATGAAGGCACACAGAGCCCGCAGCCGTCGCATTTTTCAGGATCAATTGTTACAATTTTTCTTAGCATGGTAATTCTCCTTTAATCAATTTTTTGTGTCAAAAAAAATAGTGCCAGATGTAATCAAGTCTGCCCCGCATTATCAAACTGCGCCCGGAAAACGCCATGATCTCCTTGACCTTCGCCAGTTGAGGCTTTGCATAGCAGTGGGTGCGGCAATGCTTGCAGGTCGGTTTTTCTGCTTCCAAAGGGCAATTTACCCGACGGGCTACCGCATATTTCAAAAATGAAGCGCAGTCTGGGCAGAGTTTTCGTGTTTCCAGGTCAGCGGGAAGCTCGACAACAGCGCGGTCGGCTCCAGAGTGTTTTGCAGCACAGTAAACTTCAACGAACTTTCCAAGCAACTTTATATCTTTTTTCTGATGATTTGTGATTGTTTCCATGCAGGTAATAATCTCCTGTTTTCACCCCATGATACATGACGGAGGTCAATTATATATAGATTGTTCCACTCGTGTCCCAACGTTTAATTGAATAAAATCAGCTGTTTACTGTTCTTGCAA
>CAYQMO010000100.1:0-13813 GCA_964418315.1 uncultured Geobacter sp.
AATTGAAATCAGCTAGTTATGGGCGACCTAAAAATCTTTACCGGACAGTAGTGATTTTACATATATCTCACTTTTTACTACTTGACAACTGTAAAACAATATTTTACATTTTAGCAAGATTTTAAAAAAGCGGCTCATTTGACATTTTTTTTTGATTTACATCCAAATTCCAGTATTTTATGTAACATTCAATTACTCCATTTGTGAAAAGGACAACTCTCATGGCAAAAAAAGAAAAATCAGAATATTTAATCCAGGCCGTTTCCCACGCACTTGATCTTCTCGAGCAGTTTCATGGCGAAGTAGATGAGTTAGGTGTCACTGAACTTAGCAAACGCTTGAAGCTACACAAAAATAACGTATTCAGACTACTTGCAACGCTTGAATCCCGAAACTACATTGAGCAGAATAAAGTAACTGAAAACTACCGCCTCGGCCTGAAGACTCTTGAACTTGGTCAGACGTTCATCAAACAGATGGGGCTGCTTCGACAGGCAAAACCGGTTCTTGAAGCATTGGTCGGAAGTTGTAACGAAACGACCTACGTCTCCATTCTTAAGGAGTTCAACATAGTCTATCTTGATGTAGTAGAAACAGCTATGACCGTCAGGGTTGTGCCACGGGTTGGTTCGCGACTGCCTGCTTACTGTACAGCAGCCGGTAAGATACAAGTTGCCTATATGAGCGATGAAGAGCTGGAAACATACCTGCCGCCAAAAGAGCTAAAAGGCTACACACCAAATACCATCACCGACCGTGACGTCCTGAAAAAACAGTTGAAACTGATTGCTGAGCAGGGATACGCTTACGACAATGAGGAAATGGACATTGGCGTAAAGTGTGTGAGTGCTCCAATCCGTGATTACACCCGCCGCATAATCGGTGCCGTCAGTATCTCTGGACCATCGATGCGTTTCTCTGACGAGCGTATCAAGAATGAACTTATCCCTCTGGTATTGAAAGCGGGGGACGAAATTTCAGCAAAACTTGGTTTCCAGAAGTAACCGGATTTTATTCACTTTTTACGTGGAACCTTAAAAAGGCACTCAAAAGGACAATAAATGAAAAAGCTCTTGATTTCTCAAGAGCTTTTGGTCATTGCCATACGTTACCGGACTTATTTATGGCGGAGAGACAGGGATTCGAACCCTGGGTACGCTATTAACGTACACACGCTTTCCAGGCGTGCTCCTTCAGCCGCTCGGACATCTCTCCGCTAGAGCGAACGATAGGTTATAATATAGAACTATACTTTTGTCCAGCATTTCATGGCTGATAATAATGCCAGAGTTTCGATCGATTTACTTCCATATATCCTGTGTGCCGGTCTTTTCTCTGTACTGTTTTACAGCATTCCCAAAAGAGTCCATAATTTCATTATTTGCTGCATTTTTTAAGAACCAGGCGATACAGAGTACTACTGCCAATGTCAAAAGTGTCCAGACAACTTTCATCAACAGTGAAGTCCGTTTTTTTGGACCAGTATTCAGATTTATACTCGGCAAAGAGCCCTTCATGCGGATACGCATCAACTCCAGGTGGGCTATATGCGTTACGATCGCATCCCTATCCCGGTTGTCAATAACCACGAAATTGAGTGCCACATTATGGTGCAGCTTTTCCGCCTTAATACTGTAATTTATATTTTTAAAAACCACTCTAGATATACAATCCGCTATGCGGGGTGGATTTGATGGTATGAATATTTCCATAATAACAAGATCATCTATTTTAAACGGCTCTGAAGTAACGTACTTTATGCCACCCCCACTGAGGTTCATTGCTGTAGCATTGACATCATTCCAGGTCTCATCCACCGGATTAAATTCCTCGACTTTTTGATCCTTTTTCTTGGGCTGCTCATCGTCTTCAGCAGCAAATTCACCAGCAGCAGTTCGTAACACCAAAATCCGCTGCTCCTCCTCAAAAGCAGTTCTACGCGCAGTCTCACTGGCGAGTCGCTCCTTTTTTCTCTTCCGCAATCTCTCGATAAGCGCATTCAGGTTCTGTTCTTTAGTAACCTCGTGCCTGAACGGAATAAACGCGTCTATTCGAAAAAATTCGCGATGTTCACCTGTACCGACTTCACCGGAAAGACGCACTTTCATTGTACCCATACCTGTTTTGCCGGCAAAAATGGCATCGCAGCGCTGCTCCGCTCCTTCCTTGCCAAAACGGATATCAAAGGTGTCTCCGAATTTCAGTTTAACTGCAGCAGGAAATTGATCCCGCGACAGAAGAAGTGTCAGCACATCCTCTTGAAGTTCCTGAACTATTGCCCAATCACGGAAAGTCTCGTTATTCTCCATTGGCAGGCAGATCGTGATCTTCATATCTTTAGAAAAGTATTCTGCGTACTTTGAAGCTGTCATAGGTCGGTACCGTTGTCAAAAAGGGGGATTATTTTAGTTTTTGCGACTGCGAAATCTACCACCCAAAATGAACATCTGTCAACGCAATATGAGTGTATTGCGAAAATGGGGGGATGCCTCTGTCATTACTTTTAGCACTCATTATGATCCTGGTTCATCTGAAACGGGTGGGAAGTTAAACTTTTACCCCCTCCCCCCTCCCTCATGGATAAAGCGACTGTAGTACATGTCGGTACCCTTGATATGACAGACCAGCCAATCCACCATGAAATCAAGAACGCTGGTGCTCATATCATTACCCGCATTAAAACTGCACTGGATTTCTTGCAGCTTTGTTGTAAAGTGATCATGGTACTTGCGATGATCCTCCAGCGCCGGATAATTCCAGGAGAGCATCAGCCGCTCTTCTTCAGAGAAATGTACTATGACATACTTGATAAGATTATTGATTATCTCTTCGACCTTTTCTTTCCCTTCCCCCTGTGTTATTGCTTCGTGCAGGGAGTTCATCCAGCCGAAAAGTGCCTTGTGCTGCATGTCAATGGACTGAATGCCCAATACAATACTCTCGTCCCACTCAAATTTTATCATGTCAAACTCCCAAGTTAATTTGTTAAGTTATGCAAGTATATCCATTTTTGTTTATTTTGCAATGTTATCATGATACCGGAAACAGAGAAAAACCTTGCAAAAACTGATGCGGCTTCTGAAAACAAAGCAGAATGATGAAAATTCTAAGTTGCAAGGCGATACACGCCTGTGATAGGAAGAGTGCATGAGCGAAGAAAAAACAGTTCCTTTTATTGAACATCTTGTCGAACTGCGCACACGGCTGATAATTATTGTTATTGCGGTGTTCGTTGGAATGGGAGTTGCGTGGAATTTTTCCGGATCTATACTCAAATTCATAGAAAAACCGCTGACCGGCAAAACCTATCTGACTGAGATCAAGAAGGACGTGTATCTCAAAGTTAAAGAGCTTGCCCCCACTATGTACGCCCACTACAAGCTTGACCTGGAAGTCAACAGACCGGAAAAGCAACGTCCCCTCAACTACAGTGCCCCTCTGGAACCATTTTTTATTCAGTGCAAGATATCCATGATGGCCGGTTTTGTCCTGGTTCTGCCAATTGTTTTCTATCAGGTCTGGCTGTTTATCGCACCTGCTCTGACCCGGCGTGAGCGGCGAATGGTGCTTCCTTTTGTTACATCTGCAACGGTGACTTTCTGTATCGGAGCCATGTTTTTTTTAATCATTATCTGGCCGGTTATCATCAATTTCTCTCTGTCATATGAGGCTGAGGGGTTGCAAAGCTGGTTTAATATCAGTGCCTACGTAAATTTTTGCCTGCGACTTATTCTGATATTCGGGCTGATCTTCGAACTTCCGGTACTGTCGTTGATCCTGACCCGCTTAGGGATCGTGAATTACCAGTTTTTAGCACCAAAACGGAAATATGCTCTGCTCGCCAGTTCAATAGTAGCGGCTTTTCATGCAGATCTGATAACCATGTTTGTAATAATGATTCCGATGTATCTTATGTACGAAATAAGCGTCTGGGTTTCACTGATTTTCGGTAAAAAAAAGATTAAATCTGAGGATGGGCTTCCGGTATAAAACGGTTTGATAAAATTGTTGACAAGTCCGTGCGAAACCCATAAAAAGACAGAAAGAGTCTTTTTGGAGGGTTTTACATGATGGAGCTTACCCGTAAGGGTGAATACGCAATCAGGGGTCTCGTGTATCTGGCTGGAATGCCGTTTGGCAAGGTCTGTCTTTTAAATGATATAGCCGCAGCAGTTGACGTCCCCCCCACGTTCCTTGCCAAAATATTCCAGCAATTCAGCAAAATCGGCCTGGTAAAGTCATTTCGTGGCACCGGAGGCGGTTTTTTGCTTGGTCGTGCACCGGAAAATATTACTCTGCTGGAAGTTGTTGAGGCGGTCGAAGGGCCGATTTTTCCGAACAGGTGTGTAGTCGCTCCAACTGATTGCGGGCGATCAGGTATCTGTAATGTTCATCCGGTCTGGAAGCGTGTGCAGGGGGAGGTCAGGAACGTATTGGCAGAAGTGACCCTCAAAGAGCTGGCCAACGTGGATTAGCAACTATAACACTGTGTATATTATAGATGAAATAAATGCGGAAAGGAGTTGTTTGTGGAGAGAAAAGCATACTCCTACAGTTCGACCGGTCTAACTCTTGGCGCCAAGATGTCACTCCTCTCTGCTGCAGCGTTTGTCTGTATCCTGATGGTTGCTATGATCAGCATGTTTACGTTACGTGAAGTGAGAATTGGCGGCACAGTCTATCAGGCCATTAAAAAAGACAAAGATGCACTTGAAAGCATTGCCCTGCTGAAATCCGATCTTTTTCAGATAAACAGTGAAATACAGAGTTTTATACTGGAAGCCGACCCGGTCATCGCCGAAAAAAACAGTGCCTCAATAAAAAATCTCACTAATGATATTGAACTCAATTTCGGCATTGTTCTGGAGTCTGTTGAATCACCAGGAAAGCTTGAGATCATAAACAAGGCAAACGTCATATGGAACGAGTATCGGACAACACTTCTAAATGAGGTGCTGCCGGCTACAACAAATGGTGATGTATTAAGAGCCCGTTCTCTTATGACAGGGGTCCAGACAGAACGATTCCGTACCTTCAGCAACGCTGTTGTTCAGATGGTTGAGCGCTTCCGCCATGATGTTGCTACTGCAGAGGAGCTCGCCGAAGCAAATATCAGAAAAAAAACTACCATTTCTGCTGTGGTTACGGTCGGCGCCGTCTGCCTGATCGCCATTTTTTCATATTTCATAACTTTCTCAATAACCAGACCGCTCAGAAGTTGTGTTCAGTTTGCCAGAGCAATGGCTGACGGTAAATTGGATTCCCGTTTGAGAGTACGCGGAGGCGGAGAAGCGTCAGACCTTGCCGATGCCATGAATACCATGGCAGAGAATCTCCACAGCATGGTTGCACGCATTGGATCTGCCTCTGTGGTACTTACAGCAATTGACCGCAATCTGGAAAATACCGCCCGTCAGGCAGTAAATTCTGCACAGACGCAAGAAAAGTCCGTGCAGGAAACGTCACGCGCAGTCGTGCAGATCAACAGATCTGTACAGGAAATATTTAACGGGATTGACAAACTATCGGGATCAACCACTGAAACCTCTGCCACTTCGCTTGAGATGGCTGCAACTATTGAAGAGATAGCAATGGGGGCAGAGAGAGTCGCAGAAAATGTCGAAGAGGTAAGCTCTTCCATTACCCAAATCACCTTCTCAATTAAAGAAATCGGCACTAACATCACTAATTTACTTGACGCATCCTCCTCTACTGCCTCTTCAATTGCCGAAATGGACGCAACCATCAAGCAGGTAGAGAAAAATGCCATGGATTCGGCCGCCATCTCTGAAACCGTTAGGAGTGACGCGGAGTTCGGTAAAAACGCCGTACTTGAGGCGATTGCCGGTATGCAGGCGATCAGAGCCTCTTCGCAGACTACTTCGGAAGTTGTTGAATCACTCTCAGTGCGCGTAAACAACATTGGAACTATTTTGCTGGTCATTGATGAAGTTGCCGAGCAGACTCATCTGCTGGCACTCAATGCCGCAATCATCGCAGCTCAGGCCGGCGACCATGGCAAAGGCTTTGCCGTAGTTGCCGAGGAGATACGTGAACTCTCCGAACGCACCAGTAGTTCTACACGGGAAATAGCAACAGTCATAAGAGGCGTACAGGAAGAGACACGGCGCGCTGTCGATGCAATCAATCAGGCCGAAATAAGTATTGCCGCAGGTGAAAAATTATCGCAACGTTCCGGTGCGGCACTTGAAAAAATTGTTTCAGGAGCTGAGCGCGCCGGAAGCCAGGTCGCCGAGATTGCCAGGACAACCCTGGCACAGGCGCGCGGCAGCCAATGCATCCGAGAAGCGATGGAAAGCGTTGAATACATGGTGAGCAGTATCGCCGCTTCATCACGGGAGCACTCACGGGAAACCGAGATGATAGCAGCAGCGGTCGAGCGGATGAAAAACCTCACCGTCCGTCTCCGCACCTCTACACGTGAACAGAGCCTTGCCAGCAGTATGATCGCCCGCTCAAATGAAAATGTAACCTCGATGGTCGGCCAGATTCGCGAAGCGTGCCGCTTACAGGTAGAGAGCAGCGCCCTGATCGCAAAATCTGTCAGCAACATTGAAGGTGCCACAAATGCAAACAGTCGTGCAACAACCGTCATGAATTCTGCAGTGACCGACCTGACACAGCAGATTTACCTGCTTGAGAAGGAGATGACCGGTTTCAAAATATAACCGGTTACGTGGCCATACTATGAGTAGACTCGCCGCACGCTTCACTGCCCTTAAAGCGGACCATGCAAAGGCTCTGATAGCATTTGTTACCGCCGGAGACCCGGATCTCGCTACAACGGAAGAGATTATTCTGCTGCTCGAGCATTCAGGAGCCGACGTTATTGAGCTTGGAGTTCCTTTTTCAGACCCGATGGCTGACGGACCGACGATCCAGCGCTCCTCTGAGAGAGCTCTTGGCTCAGGAACGACTCTTCACGGCATCCTGGAACTGGTAAAAGCTGTTCGCAGTCGTACTGAAATACCGATTATTTTGATGGGGTACCTGAATCCGGTTCACGCATACGGCTACGACATCTTCTGTCAGGATGCCTCTGAAGCGGGAGTTGATGGGTTCCTGCTGGTTGATATGCCACCGGAAGAGTCTAGTGAATTGCTCCTTACAGCCCGTCATTACGGCCTGGATGTGATCTTCCTGCTTACACCGACGTCAGATGCAGAACGGATCGCTGCCGTAGAAAGGCTTGGCAGCGGCTTTGTCTATTATGTTACGGTAACCGGCGTGACCGGAGCCAGGACATCTGTTTCTACCTCACTGGCGCAAGAGCTAGCCGAGGTGAAGAAAAAGATTTCCCTTCCGGTCATGGCTGGCTTCGGTATTTCCACCCCCGAACAGGCTACTAAAGTTGGCAAGCTCGCTGACGGTATCGTTGTTGGTAGTGCCATAGTTAAACTATTTGAACAATATACCGGAGCAGAGCTGAAACAACATCTGGGGAGTTACGTCGCGGGCTTGAAACAAGCTCTCGGATAAATTATTTTTAAATTACAATGCATGAGAGGCCTACTATGAGCTGGTTTACCAAGGAAAAAACGGGTATAGAAAAATCTGGCGGCAAGAAAGTCACTTTCCCTGATGGTATGTGGGTAAAATGTCCCGGTTGCTCGGAAACACTGTTAAGCAAGGATATAGAAGCCAATCTTCAGGTCTGCCCGAAGTGTGGCTATCATTATCGCATTTCAGCACGTAAACGTCTCGAAGCGCTACTCGATGACGGGGCTTGGCAAGAGTATGACGCCGACGTGACATCCGTAGATTTCCTTCAATTCAAAGACGCTAAAAGCTACCAGGATCGTATTGACGCCGCTCTGGCCAAAGGGGGATCGAAAGATGCGGTAATTTGTGTCGAAGGCTCTATCGAAGAGCTGCCGGTACAGGTTTCCTGCTTTGATTTTTCCTTCATGGGTGGCAGCATGGGAAGCGTGGTCGGTGAAAAAATTACCCGTTCTATCGAACGCGGCCTGCAGAAACGTCAGCCGGTAATTATTATATCAGCTTCCGGCGGCGCCCGAATGCAGGAGAGCATCCTCTCCCTGATGCAGATGGCCAAGACATCTGCTGCTCTGGCAAAGCTCAAAAGAGCCGGTATTCCTTTTGTGTCACTTCTGACCGATCCTACGACCGGCGGCGTTACCGCCAGTTTTGCCATGCTTGGAGATATCAATATTTCCGAACCGAAAGCGCTGATAGGCTTTGCCGGTCCGCGTGTTATTGAACAGACGATCCGGCAGAAACTGCCGGAGGGCTTTCAACGCGCGGAATATTTACTGGATCATGGCATGATCGACGCCATCATTCCACGTTTAGAAATACGCCGTACACTTGCTTCCCTGTTGAAGATGCTGTATCGTCCAGCCGCCTGACATGCCTTTGACAGACGTGCTGGAAAGGCTGTACGCCCGTCGACGTTTTGGTATAAGGCCGGGCGTCGACAGGGTCGAAAGGCTGCTCGAACGTCTTGGCAATCCAGAAAAACAATTCCGCACCATTCATGTTGCCGGCACCAACGGCAAGGGTTCGACATCAGCCTTTCTCTCCAGCATTCTCCTCCAAGCAGGGCATTCGGTTGCCCAGTTCAGCTCACCTCACCTGGTACGCTTCACCGAACGGTTCAGAATACAAGGCATGGAATATTCTGCCGAAAAACTGGCGCAGAGGCTGAATAGTGTGCTGGAGGCCGCCCCGGATGAAGCGACTTTTTTTGAGATAACTACGGCACTTGCGGCATATATTTTCTCTGAGGAGCAGGTTGAATTCGCAATCATGGAAGCGGGGATGGGTGGCCGCTCCGATGCAACAGCCGCCTTTAATGGCGAGATGACCATACTAACGCCAATTGCCATAGATCACGCAGAGTACCTCGGCACCACTCTCAGTGAGATTGCCACGGAAAAGGCAGGGATCATTAAGCCGCGCACTCCCGTTATCTCTGCGGAGCAGCCTGTATCTGCCCGTATGGCTATTGTTGAGCAGTGCCGCGCTACAGCATGCTCCTTGACAACATTCGGCACTGATTTTTCCGCTGTATGGATCCCCGATAACACCCTCACGTATCACGGCTTATACCGAACATTGGAGCAACTCACACCAGGCATTCCCGGTCGCTATCAAGCAGTAAATGCAGCTCTTGCACTTGCCGCAGCGGAAACCCTTGAGGCAGAAGGGACTACGATTCCTCCCCCAGCGTTCGTAGACGGCATTGCCGGAGCTGACTGGCCGGGGCGGATGGAGCTGATACCTGGCACGCCGCGACTGCTGCTGGATGGAGCTCATAACCCGGCCGGGGCGGCAGCGCTGGCAGAGGCGCTTCAGGATTATTCCTTTTCAAGGCTGCTGATGGTAACCGGCGTCTGTGACGATAAAAATATCGAACAGCTCTATGCTCCGCTGCTGCCGCTGGTAGATCAAGTGTATACCGTCACACCGGCTGTTGAACGAGCTATGAAAGATGTAATTCTAACTCAATTTTTCCGCAGACACGGAGTTGAATCCGAGCCGTGCGGCTCTGTCGCCCTGGGTATTGCCAGGGCTCGTAGCCGGGCATCAGATTACGATCTGATTCTAGTGTGCGGTTCGCTGTTTATTGTTGGTGAAGTTAAAGCATGGCTTGAGCAGGTAGATTATGCCGGAATCAGAGGCTGAACGCTGTAATGAAGCTTATCACTTTTCTTTTTGTACTCTGTTTGATCTTCTGCCAGGCAGCAGTTTGCACTGCTGTTGAGCCCCCAGTTTCCGATGGCAACGTACATATTAATGCCGACAACATGAGCCAGGATCTGGCAACTAAACTGTACAGTGCAGAAGGGCATGTGATCGTACGCTGGCAGGGTCAGACGCTTGTTGCCGACAGAGTACGGTATGACGCGACGACACAGATACTGCACGCAAATGGTTCGGTTGTACTGTCAAAGGATTCTGCCGTCCTGACCGGTGAATCCCTGGTTGTGAACATAGCTACCGGTCGAGCGGAAATTGATCCGGGACTCTTGAAGGCTCCCCTTTCAGGCATGACCGATATGGTGAAAAAGCCCGACTCAGCCATAACCATCATGGCGGAAAAGCTTATTCGGATAAACGAGACCGAGTATAGTGGCACATCCGCTGAAATAACCTCCTGTGACTTGCCGTATCCATTCTGGAAGCTAGGCTGCAGCACCATGAATGCAGAGTTGGATGGCTATGCAACGGGAAGGAATGTCATCTTCTATGTAAAAGATGTTCCGGTTCTCTATCTTCCATGGATGGCCTTTCCTATTCTTGACGGAAAAACATCGGGGCTTCTTCGCCCCAGATTTAGTAAATCACAGAAGCTGGGTGCCAGGCTTGATGTGCCACTCTACCTGGTGATCTCTCCCAGTCAGGATCTTCTGCTGGATATCTATGTCATGTCACTTCGCGGTGTCGGAACCTCGCTCAATTATCGTTACATCCGCAAGCGTGGCAGCGAAGGGCATATCAATACATATCAGATCTACGACAAGAGGGAGGATCGATGGCGCTGGAGTCTTTCTCAGGAGCATAAAGAGATATTTTCGCCTGAGTCAAATTTGCGTATGTCCGTCAATGTTACCAGTGACTCTAACTTTTTAAACGACTATGGCGTAAACTCCGGCGATTACAATCGCCAATCGAGTGACACCATAATCAACACCCTCAAAATATGGCATAATTATGCCCTGACCTCCTATCTGCGCTATAGCGACAATCTTTATACAAACAATAATAACGCCACGCTCCAGACTCTGCCGTCACTAGGTGGCGCAGCAGTGCGGCAGGGGCTGTTCTCAGCGCCGCTTTACGTTGATTTCGACGGCACTGTGGAAAATCTCTATCGGCAGACTGCGTCAAGCGGGCAGCGCCTGCATATGTTTCCACGGATCACTATGTACCCGTATAAAAGCGACGTTCTTCAAACAGAACTGTATGCCGGACTCCACCTGAGAGGCTATGTAACCGACAACCGCGACAGCAGCAGTAGCCGGGCGAGCAGCACCGATCTGCTGCCGGAAGCTGGCGCACGCATATCAACATCTCTGACAAGGGTTTATGATGTCGGACTATCCACATTACAAAAAGTTCGACACGAAATCATCCCGGAAATACGCTATAATTTTATACCGGAGCGGAATCAGCAGCGCCTTCCGTACTATGATTACACCGATCGAATGATCACACAGAATGCGGGAGGGCTTTCAATAACCAATTTGATTTCCGGAAAGTTTGTCTCGGACAAGACAAATGAATATCGTGATATTTCGAGGGTTAAACTGGGTGCGGACTATCTGTTTTCAGGAGAGCGACGTGACCTGTTGACTCTGGTTGAAAGTCAGCGACCATGGAGTGATCTGATTTTGGAGACCGATACCTGGCTGACTAATATGCTGCGTGTCACCTTTGACACACGCTATAACCTCTACAAAAGTCATTTGTCAACAACTGAGGTCGGCATTGATATTGATGACCGGCAAGGTAATACTCTCGGTGTCGGCTACCAGATGGCACGATCAACCCCCGGTGGAGCCGCCACGCCAACCAATAATGGCGTTGAATATCTCGAAGGAAGATTCGCAACAAAGCTGATTGCACCTCTCAAGCTTTCATATTCCATCCGCTACTCGTTAGATAGCCACGATTTCCTTGAATCAGTATCTTCCGTAGAATATCGCCACAAATGCTGGAGCGTGGATCTTGGCGTCCACAAGCGACCCGGAAATAATTCCGTTTCGGTACATTTCAATCTGGCGGGACTGTAAAAGCAGCTCAGCGGTACTCCCCCAAAAACAGGAGGCGCTTATAAAATGCAGCCATCTCCACTTCATCTCCTGTTAAGTCGCTGCGCCGGACAGGGGTGACAAAACGGCGCAAAAAACTTCTGCTTCGGCCATTGAGATTCGGATTTTCGCTGCCGATACGGGGAGGAATCTTCACCGTTCCAAAGGTGAAGCGACTGACTGAAGAGACAAGACAGGGGTTCAGAACCATAAAACTGTCAGCGGAATTTGCAGAGACCGGCTTGCCTTTGTTACCAAGGTAAAGAACAAAGTTGCCGGGTGATTGACGATCTTTCTCAAGCGCTCTGAGCCGCGTAATTTCCTCTGCCGGTTTCTCCAACGCACCATGGTGAGCGAACAGGAGCGGTTCCAGTCCAGCTTGAGCGATCATCTCAAGCAATTCATCCACTCGATAGGTATGTACGCATGGGTGAAGCAGAGCATCAGCAAGACCGGAAGCTGTTTCCGCCTCATCGGATGCAGCCAAAAAGTTTGCAAGACGCGATCCTGGCCTGGCTTTCCGGAGCAGGCGACGGGCACGATCTGTTGAATGTATACCAAGTATCTTGAAAGCACGACGAATCGACTCCTCTTCACGTCGGGCGTAACGACTGTAAAGCATGATTCTCAGTACTCCACCTGGAACAAGGTGCCGTGCCAACTCTTTCAACCCCGCCAGCGGATCAGCCAGGTGATGCAGAACGCCGTAGGAATCGATCAGACCGAAGCGATCACTGATGACATCAGGCAGAGAGAGATCTCCACAACGAAATGTAACGTTGCGCCTGCCATGCAGCAGACAGTGCCACCGTGCCCTTTGCAGGCTTCTCTCCGAGAGATCAAGCGCAGTAATCGGCACGTCGGGATTGGCAAGAGCCATCGGGTACGGAGCGAAGGTACCGCATCCGGCTATCAGTATTTTTTCCGCTTCAACAGGGGGAAGAGTACTGTTAAAGTGCGCCCAGATGGTTTTCAAGTTGAGTGCATAGGTATCGCAGCGTCTTACTGAGGCGATCAGCGGATAGGACGGATAGGGGTAGTTTTCATAATGTGTCTGAACAGGATTTACCATATAGTATCCAAGTTCGGATTAAGAGATGTGTAGCTATTTCCCTCAGATCTCCGCTACCGCCAGGGTAACATTTCCTGACTTGACTTTATTCAGCAGCAGTCGTCCTCCATCGGAGGCCAGAATTGCTGCCGGTTCGGCAACGCCGGCGACACCTACTGCAGCAAGGGCATGTTCCGAAGGGGGGGAAGGGAAGGCAACCCGGCTCAGCTCACTGCTATCAAAACAGCGCAGCGGAACACCGAGGCGATCAGCAAACTCTACCAATCCCGCTTCATTTTGCTTGGCTACTACCGAGGCAACCGCGCAGACGCTTTTTATCGAGAGAGACAAATCGTTGAAGTGATGAGTGACAACCGCTTCGATTTCATCAGCCGCTGTGCCGCGATTACAGCCGATACCGAGTACAATGTTGCGTGGGCGGAGGATAAGCACTCTTTCCGGAGCGGGCTGAGGCGGAAGGTGCCGATTGGTTACGAACAAAAACCCACGAGCGTTACTTTGAGCCGCCTCAGCAAAGGTATCATAAAAGGTGATTCTACCACGGCCATTCAGCCAGGTTCGTGCCTGGCCGGTCTGATCTGCGACAGCGATCTCCTCGTCATCAAGAAGTAGAGTGTTAAGTGTCTTAACCCGTCTGATATCATCGATGAACCACCCCTTTTCTTTTGCCAGCATATCAAATGAGGGAAGGTTATTGGCATCAGTGGCGGTGGTGATTACAGCTTGTGCTCCGACTGCACAGGCGCAGCGTTCGGCCAATTCGTTCGCACCGCCAAGGTGACCGGACAGGAGCGAAATGGCAAACCTCCCGGCATCATCCATGACCACAACGGCAGGATCCTTATCCTTCGACTCAAGCAGCGGCGCGATCATCCTTACCACGATACCGGTTGCCATGATCAGCACTAAACCATCTTTTATTTTCCAGAGAGAGGCGATCAGG
>CAYQMO010000101.1:0-3390 GCA_964418315.1 uncultured Geobacter sp.
ACAGCAAGAAAAAACCCTTTATATTACTAATACTTACAATATTTTCAGATGGTTAGATAAAATGGAGGCGCGTGTCGGATTCGAACCGACGTTAACGGTTTTGCAGACCGGCTCCTAGCCTCTTGGATAACGCGCCATTGCTCAATCAGACTGTGCTTTATAACGAATACCATCATTCGCTGTCAACCTCTAATTTTTTATTTGAATTTAATCGCAAAGCCGGTCGCGCGATATTCAGTTAAAGGGAAAATGCCGCTCGTTGTTGTACGACCAGTAACTTCCGGTAGCATAACGGCATCTGCGCCTAATTTTACCGCCTCCTGACGCACTGCAGATAAGCCCCATGCAGTAATGTCGGGCGTTATGGAGTAGTCAGTACCGTAGACCTCACGAGTTACCTGGATTCTCCCAAGTTTGATATATGGCCGGATCAACTCATCTTGTGAAAGGACGGGTAGTTCGTCAACTTGCATGCTACGGTGTATTGTGCTGCAACCAGTCGATGCGGCTAACATCAATAAAGCTATAAGTAATATCAAGGGCTTAATAGACTTAATCATGTTGTAAATTCCTTTATTCTGATAAAATCTCGCTGGACAGGCAACTCTGTGCATGATAAGGTCTCTCACGTTTTTAGGCAATAAAAAAAGTCGGTAATATTGTAATTAAAAGGAGCGAAATAGATGTCTGGTCACAATAAGTGGAGTACTATCAAACATAAAAAAGGGGCTGCCGATGCCAAACGAGGCAAACTTTTCACCAAGTTCATAAAGGAAATATCGGTTGCTGCAAAACTTGGAGGAGGCGATCCTGCTGCAAATCCACGCTTGCGTACGGCTGTTGATAAAGCTAAAGCCGAAAACATGCCTAAGGATAATATTGAAAGAGCGATAAAAAAGGGTGCCGGCGGAATGGAAGGAGTATCGTACGAAGAGATCGTCTATGAAGGTTATGGCCCTGGTGGTGCTGCGGTTCTGGTAGAAGTTCTGACCGACAACCGTAATCGATCAGTTTCGGATATCCGCAGTATTTTTACCAAGAGTAACGGTAATATGGGAGAAGCCGGCTGTGTATCCTGGATATTCAGTAAAAAAGGGCTGATAGGCATTGATAAGGCTGTTGATTTCGACCAGCTTTTTGAGGCGGCTCTGGAAGCTGGTGCCGAGGATGTTTCCGAGCTGGATGATTGTTTTGAGGTTTTAACTGAACCGGCCTCATTTATTGAGGTGCGCGAGGCGTTGGCAACTAAAGGATTCAAACATATAAATGCAGAAGTGACCATGATTCCCCAGACACAGGTCAAACTCGAAGGAAAACAAGCCGAAAGCATGCTCAAATTAATGGATAAACTGGAAGATAATGATGATGTCCAAAACGTCTACGCGAATTTCGACATTTCTGAAGAGGAGATGGAAAAAATGATGTAGTTTCTGCGCAATGGCATCAAAAAAATGGCGGTGGATGCGATTTTTTGCATAAAAAACCGACCGGAAGATTGACTTCCGGCCGGTTTTTATTACGCTATATTTATGCTGCCTCTAATTCCACTTCCGCAGGTTCATTACTCTCAGCTTCTATTTCAACGGTTTCTTTCGGCGCTTGAGATTCGGCAACCAGGCGTAGATTCCGGTAGTGGGCAATACCGGTTCCTGCAGGTATCAACCTTCCCATGATAACATTCTCTTTAAGTCCACGCAGATAATCTATCTTTCCTTCAATTGCAGCCTGGGTAAGCACCTTCGTAGTTTCCTGGAAAGATGCTGCAGAAATGAAAGATTCTGTTGAGAGTGATGCTTTTGTGATCCCGAGCAGCAACGGCTCTGCAACGGCTGGGCGCTTCCCGTCGCGGAAAGCTTTTTCGTTTTCCTGCTCAAACACGGATCGCTCAATCTGATCATCAATAAGCAGACTAGTGTCGCCGGTGTCCTTGATACGTACGCGACGCAGCATTTGGCGAACAATGACCTCAATATGCTTGTCATTGATCTTGACACCCTGCAGACGGTAAACCTCCTGAACTTCATCAACCAGATATTTCGCAAGCTCTTTAACACCAAGTACCCGCAAAATATCGTGTGGATTAGAGGAGCCATCCATAAGCGGTTCACCGGCACGGACGTGGTCGCCTTCGTGAACACTGATATGCTTGCCCTTTGGAATCAGATACTCTTTCGGTTCGCCCAGTTCCGGCGTAACAATGACTTTACGTTTGCCTTTGGCATCTTTACCGTACGTTACGCGGCCATCGATTTCTGTAATAACGGCGAAGTCTTTCGGCTTACGCGCCTCAAAAAGCTCGGCAACTCGCGGCAAACCACCGGTAATATCCTTTGTTTTCGTTGTTTCGCGCGGAATTTTCGCAATAATGTCGCCCGCGCTGATAACGGTATCATCAGTAACAGAAATGTTTGCCCCGGCCGGCAGGAAGTACCGGCCAATAGTGCCGCCACCTTCTCCGGTTGCATCTTTAATCGCAATGCGTGGTCGTTTGTCAGTATCTTTTGTCTCGATGATGACCTTGCGGGAAAGTCCGGTAACATCATCAAGCTGCTCTTCCATGGTTACGCCTTCAAGGATGTCAGCAAACTTGACCCGACCGCCGAATTCGGTGAGGATAGGCATGGTATAGGGATCCCACTCCGCAAGAATGGAACCCTGTTTAACCACGCCTCCGGGCGCAATCTTGATCTTGGCGCCGTACACGACAGTATATTTTTCACGCTCGCGACCCGTTTCATCAACAACGGATATCTCACCATTACGGTTCATAACGATGTGGTGACCATCATTGTTAACTACGGTATTTACGTTGATGTAGTTGATCACACCATCAGCACGGGCTTCGAGAGAAGTCTGCTCAGCATGCCTGGATGCGGTACCGCCGATGTGGAAGGTACGCATTGTCAACTGTGTTCCCGGCTCGCCAATTGACTGGGCGGCTATGACGCCGACAGCTTCGCCCATGTTGACACTATGCCCACGGGCAAGGTCGCGCCCGTAGCACTTGGCACAAATACCGCGCCTGCTCTGGCATGTAAGAACTGATCTGATCTTGATTTTCTCAATACCGGCATCTTCAACACGTTTAACCAGATATTCGTCAATCTCCTGATTCATTTCGATCAGAATTTCATCTGTTAATGGATCGTGGATATCATCAAGCGCTACTCGCCCAAGGATACGATCACCGATAGGCTCGATGATCTCGCCACCTTCAGTCAATGAAGAGACAACAAGCCCGTCCAACGTACCGCAATCAGTTTCGGTAATGATTGCATCCTGAGCTACGTCAACGAGTCTGCGGGTCAGGTAACCGGAGTTTGCTGTTTTGAGAGCCGTATCGGCAAGACCTTTACGTGCGCCGTGAGTTGAAATAAAGTACTGGAGAAC
>CAYQMO010000101.1:3490-9893 GCA_964418315.1 uncultured Geobacter sp.
TAGCAGGTATCGACGAGGTTTGACAACTCTTTCTTGGTCATGACCTTGTTGATTGTTGAAAAAGGTACGGCCGCAGGGAGAACATCACGCAACAGTATGCGACCTGGCGTAGTGTCAACCAGATGCGCTTTTTCATCGGTGGCCAGATTTTTCATACGAACTTTAATCATTGCCTGCATATCGACTTCGCCAGCATCAAAAGCGATTCGAACCTCTTCTGGTGAGGAGAAGCAGCCCGATGCATTTACGCCTGCAAGGAGTGCTTCCTCCGTCGGTCGGAAATATTCACCCTTCACGTTGATTCTGTCACGGGTCATGTAGTATGCCCCAAGAACCATATCCTGGGACGGTACAATGATCGGCTTGCCGTTTGCCGGTGAGAGGATATTGTTTGTGGACATCATCAGAACACGTGCTTCTACCTGGCTCTCAATCGAAAGCGGCAAATGAACAGCCATCTGGTCACCGTCGAAGTCGGCGTTGAATGCGGTACATACAAGTGGATGAAGCTGAATCGCCTTCCCCTCAATCAGAACTGGTTCAAAAGCCTGAATACCGAGCCGGTGAAGAGTCGGAGCACGGTTGAGCATTACCGGGTGCTCTTTGATAACCTCTTCGAGAACGTCCCAAACTTCAGTGCGCTCTTTTTCAACCATTTTTTTGGCGCTTTTGATAGTGGTAACGAGACCGCGCTCTTCAAGTTTGTTGTAGATAAACGGCTTGAACAGTTCCAGTGCCATTTTTTTAGGCAGTCCGCACTGATGCAGTTTAAGCTCGGGACCGACGACGATAACAGAACGACCGGAGTAGTCAACACGTTTACCGAGCAGGTTCTGCCGGAACCGTCCTGATTTTCCTTTGAGCATGTCTGAAAGCGATTTCAGTGGACGTTTGTTCGGACCGGCAATAGCTCGACCGCGACGACCATTGTCAAAGAGCGCGTCAACGGCTTCCTGTAGCATCCGTTTTTCGTTGCGTATGATAACTTCCGGAGCCTGCAGCTCACAAAGACGTTTAAGACGATTATTACGATTGATGACCCTACGGTACAGATCGTTCAGGTCAGAAGTTGCAAAACGACCACCATCGAGTGGGACAAGAGGGCGTAATTCCGGGGGAAGAACCGGTATACATTCAAGAATCATCCACTCCGGCTTATTCCCTGAGTGGCGGAACGCTTCAACAATTTTTAGACGTTTTGCGGTTTTTTTACGCTTTGCTTCACTGGTTGATTCAATCATTTCGGCTCGCAGAGAGACGGCAAGATCATCCAGCTTGAGAGCTCGCAGGCAGTCACGAATCGATTCAGCGCCCATACCGCCGGAAAATGCTTCCGAACCGTATTCCTGCTGTTTCTGGATATATTTGTCTTCCGACATTACTTCACAAAACTGCAGCGGGGTGTTCTTTGGATCACTGATAACAAACCCTTCAAAGTAGAGCACCTTTTCAAGGTCTTTGAGAGTTATATCCAGCAGGTTGCCAATTCGCGACGGTAATGATTTTAAAAACCAGATATGGGCAACCGGCGTAGCCAGGTCTATGTGACCCAGACGCTCTCGACGCACTTTCGAAGGAATGACTTCAACACCACATTTTTCACAAATAATGCCACGATGTTTCATTCTCTTGTACTTGCCGCAGTTACATTCATAATCTTTTGTAGGACCAAATATCTTGGCACAGAAAAGACCATCGCGCTCCGGCTTGAAGGTACGATAGTTAATTGTTTCCGGTTTTTTTACTTCGCCATGAGAACGCTCCCGGATCTTGTCGGGAGATGAAATCGAAATGCGTATAGCTGAAAAGTGGAGTGGATCTTTTGGTTTATCAAAAAAGCTGAAATAATCTTCCACGCTGCTCTCCTCCGTTTGTTTGAAGCCGCACGTCTGATGATAACGACACCGGCCAGGAAATCATTACTGTTCTTCTTCACCTTCGAGTAAATCAACATCCAGGCAGAGGGATTGAAGTTCCTTGATAAGAACGTTGAACGACTCGGGTAAACCGGGCTCAAGGGTGTGTTTGCCCTTGACGATTGACTCGTACATACGGGTTCGACCCGAAACATCATCCGACTTTACTGTCAGGAATTCTTGAAGTGCGTGAGCCGCACCATAAGCCTCCATAGCCCAGACCTCCATCTCTCCGAGTCTCTGACCACCAAATTGGGCCTTGCCACCAAGAGGCTGCTGCGTCACAAGGCTGTATGGTCCAATCGATCGGGCATGGATCTTGTCATCAACAAGATGATGGAGTTTCAATACGTACATGACTCCGACAGTGACCTTGTTGTCAAAAGGTTCGCCGGTCCGGCCATCAAACAGAATGACCTGGCCTGATGAATTTAAATTGGCCTTACCGAGCATCGCCTTGATCTGTACTTCGCTTGCGCCTTCAAAAACAGGAGAGGCCATGGCAAGACCGCGTTGAAGGCGCCTTGCAACTTTTAGTAATTCGGCGCGGTCGAGGCCGTCAATAAACGCCCCCACTTCATCATCACCATAAACATCTTTAAGATAGAGTTTCAAATTTTCTTCCGAGGTCTGCTTCTCAAGCATATCCTCTATTTTCCAGCCAATGCCTTTTGCCGCCCATCCCAGATGCGTTTCCAGAATCTGGCCGACGTTCATACGGGATGGAACACCAAGGGGATTCAGAACGATCTCAACCGGACGCCCGTCCTCCATATAAGGCATATCTTCTTCCGGCAGAATACGGGAGACAACACCCTTATTGCCGTGGCGACCGGCCATCTTATCACCGACCTGCAGTTTACGTTTTATGGAAATATAAATCTTGACCATCTTGATGACACCTGGCGGCAGGTCGTCACCACGCTTGAGCTTTTGAATCTTGTCTTCAAAAACGCTGTGAATCAGGTCAATCTGACGATTGAGCGTTTCAAGGATCTGATGCACCCTGTCGTCAGTTTCATTGTCATCACTAACCGAGATACTACCCCAGACCGAACCTCCGAGGTTCTGCAGCGACTCTTCGGTAATCTGCTTTCCTTTGGCGAGAACAAGATTACCTTTGCCGTCTTCGAGTTTGACAGCCAGCGTTTTGCCGATCAGGAGACGCTTCAGCTTATTAATAGCCGAATCGCGGATGATCCGGATCTCATCCTGCTCGTCTTTGCGCAGCTTCTCCTCTTCCGCTTTTTCGATCAATTCAGTTCGGGAATCCTTGTCATTGCCTTTACGGGAGAAAATTTTGGCTCCGATGACTGTCCCTTCAACACCTGGAGGAACGGTGAGGGACGTATCCCGTACGTCACCCGCTTTTTCACCGAAAATAGCCCGCAGCAATTTTTCCTCCGGAGAGAGTTGTGTCTCTCCTTTTGGGGTGATTTTGCCGACGAGAATGTCTCCCGGTTTTACTTCAGCACCAATACGAATGATGCCGGATTCATCAAGATCCTTGAGAGTCTCTTCGCCCAGGTTCGGGATATCGGAAGTAATTTCTTCCTTGCCTAGTTTTGTATCGCGGACAACACATTCAAATTCTTCAATATGAATGGAGGTATAGCGATCATCCTTGATAAGTTTTTCAGAGATGAGAATCGAGTCTTCGTAGTTGTAGCCACCCCATGGCATGAAGGCGACAACTATATTCTGGCCAAGTGCCAGTTCACCCATATCAGTTGACGGACCATCAGCAATGACTGCACCACGCTTGACTTTATCGCCAACTTTTACGACCGGCTTGTTGTTGATACATGTGTTCTGGTTCGAGCGTGCAAATTTTATCAGGTTGTAAATATCGACACCGGTACCATTTTCATCAATTTCATTTTCGTCGATTTTCACTACAATTCGCGCCGCATCAACAGACTCAACTTCACCGTTGTGCTTGGCGATAACCGATACACCTGAGTCACGTGCAACAATTCGCTCCATACCGGTGCCAACCAGTGGGGAGTCGGCACGCAGCAGAGGGACTGCCTGGCGCTGCATGTTGGAGCCCATCAGAGCGCGGTTGGCGTCATCGTTCTCAAGGAAAGGAATCAGCGCTGCGGCAACAGAGACGAGCTGAATGGGAGCAACATCCATCAGGGCGATTTCGTCACGGTGAACAAGAATAAACTCGCCACTTTTACGAGCAGAGTTGTAATCGTTGATGAAGCGACCATCAGCATCAATTTCTGCACTTGCCTGAGCGATAGCGTGTCCCTCCTCCTCCAGTGCGGAGAAGAAGCGGACTTCCTTGGTAACCTTACCATCAATAACAATACGATATGGCGTTTCAACAAAGCCGTGGTCATTGATTCGCGCGTACGTAGACAAGGAGGCTATAAGACCGATGTTCGGTCCTTCAGGAGTCTCAATCGGGCATACTCGACCATAATGAGTCGGGTGAACGTCGCGAACCTCAAAGCCGGCTCGTTCACGGGTAAGACCGCCTGGTCCAAGTGCCGACAGACGGCGCTTGTGTGTTACCTCGGAAAGCGGGTTGGTCTGATCCATAAACTGGGACAATTGTGAGGAGCCGAAGAATTCCTTCACTACAGCCGACACCGGTTTGGAGTTGATCAGGTCATGGGGCATGAGGGTTTCAACCTCTTGCAGGCTCATTCGCTCCTTAATAGCCCGCTCCATGCGAACAAGCCCGATTCGATACTGATTTTCCAATAGTTCGCCAACTGCACGTACACGGCGATTACCTAGATGATCAATATCATCAATGTTGCCGCGTCCGTTTTTGAGTTCAATAAGATACCGGACTATTTCAAGAATATCATTCTTGACAGCTATTTTAATCTCGGGACTGTACAGGTCTTCAAAAACCATTCTGTTGCGGCGCAGCGTCTCGATAATACGGCGATTCTCGTCAAAACCACTCTGGTCGATGGCTTCGGTCTGTTTAATCGTCGCCTTTGACAAACCAAAGGTTGCAAACAGCTCCTTCTGAAAAAAATCATTATCACGAATTACGTTGTTCAACTCTTGCAGCAACTGATCCCGGAGCTTGTCAGATACAGACTGACCAACTTCCATCTTTTTCAGTGATTTAACCAGATCAGCAGGTAGTCTCGTCATGAGATATTGTGAAAATGAATCTTTTGAGCCTGCCAGTTTGGCAGCTAAAGAATCAAAACTGGCAACATCTTCGACACTTAACATACAGGGAGCGTTTAATACCATGCAGTTCTGCCAAACTTTGAGACCAAGTTTATAATTCAATTTAAGACGCCCAACTGCAGATAGATCGTAGCGCTCAGGATTGAAAAACAGGTTGTCAAAGAGTGCCAGTGAACTTTTTAGAGTTGGCGGGTCACCCGGGCGGAGACGCCGGTAAATTTCAATGAGACCTTCGTCGCTCGAGTTGATTTTATCAATCAGCAATGTGTCCCGAAAAGACGAAGTTATATGCAGGTTATCGATAAAAAGAGTTTTAAAACGGACAACTCCGCGCGCTTTAACCTCATTAAAAAGATCTAGAGTAATCTCATTATTACATTCAATGAGAATTTCACCAGTAGTCGGGTCAACTATGTCAGACGATGCGTAGCGGCCAATAATATCCTCTACGGTTGCCGGAACAGTTTTAATGCCACGTTCCTGCATTTTTTTGATAGAAGATTTGGTGTATTTGCGGTTCGCCTTAACAAGAACTTCACCATTTGCCGGATCTGTAATATCAAGAGCAGTCTTTTGCAGGGTAAGGAGTTCAGGCTCAATGCTTTTGGTGATTACATCAGAACCGACAAAAAACTCTTCGCTTTTGTAATAATAGTTGAGAAGCTGCTCTACTGAGTATCCGAGCGCCTTGAGTAAAACTGTTGCCGGCATTTTTCTCCGGCGGTCAATACGGACATACAAAATGTCCTTATGGTCAAATTCGAAGTCCAGCCATGATCCGCGATACGGTATCACACGTGCTGAGTAGAGTACCTTGCCGCTGGAGTGAGTTTTACCTTTATCGTGGTCGAAGAATACACCGGGTGAACGATGTAACTGGCTGACGATAACCCGCTCCGTACCGTTGATGATAAAGGTACCGTTATCAGTCATAAGCGGGATTTCACCGAAGTAAACCTCTTGCTCCTTAATATCCTTGATAGCCTTAACGGAAGAGTCTTTACCGGCATCCCAGATAACAAGACGTACTTTGACCTTCATCGGAGCTGCGTAGGTCATGCCGCGCTGATGGCATTCATCAACATCGTACTTCGGCTTGTTAAGCGCATAAGACACGTATTCCAGAGAAGCGCTTTCACTGAAATCCTTGATCGGGAAGACACTTCTGAATACCGCTTCAAGACCGATATTCAAACGAGATTCAGGCGACACTTCCTGCTGCAAAAAGCGGCGATAGGAATCTTTCTGAATGTCAATCAGGTTAGGGATTTCGATTATGTTCTTTATCTTGGCAAAGTTTTTACGCAAGAGGTGATTAT
>CAYQMO010000101.1:9903-13741 GCA_964418315.1 uncultured Geobacter sp.
TATTGGCAATAGAATAAGCCATGGCTTCTCCTTTGGCGGGTATCGTAACTGGGTCCGGACATATAATGTAACATGCTGAAATATAAGAAGAAATTAACTACGGCATGCCGAAACAGCACAAGCCAAGGCCACACCGGGCGACCTTGGCTCTCACAAAGACAACAATTCGAGCTGCTATTTGATAGCTGCTTCTGCGCCAGCTTCCAGAAGCTGTTTCAGTGCTTCGTCGGCTTCTGCTTTGGAAACGCCGGTTTTTACGGTGCTTGGTGCGCCGTCAACAACATCTTTTGCTTCTTTTAGACCAAGACTTGTCATCGCACGAACAACCTTGATAACGTTGATTTTGTTAGCGCCACAAGCTTTCAGAATGACGTCAAACTCGGTCTGTTCCTCAACTACTTCAGCAACAGCAGCAGGACCGGCTGCAACAGCAACAGGGGCAGCGGCGGACACGCCGAATTTCTCTTCAAGCTCTTTTACCAGTTCAGCAAGATCAAGAACGGTCATTTTTTCGATAAAGCTGATTACATCTTCTTTAGTGATAGCCATTAGGTAAATCCTCCGAATATTTTTTTAAAATATGTTTATTTAACTACAGGTCAGTGTTCTGATTTTTGTAACCGAATTGCGTCAAGCACGCGTACAAGCGAACCTGGAAGCGCGGCAAGTACACCAACAAAGTTGGTTACAGGCGCCTGCATGGATCCGAGCATCTTGGCGATGAGAACCTCACGTGAGGGCAAGTCTGCCAATGCTTGAATCTGCTTTACGTCAAGCAGTTTACCGCTAAGTACAGCGGCTTTAAGTACAAATTTACCTTGCGGATCTTTCGCAAACTTATACAGTACTTTTGCTGCGCTGGCCGGGTCGTCATAGCTGATCGCAACAGCGGTTGGACCGGCAAGAAACGGACTGATACATTCTACATCAGTTCCTTTTGCAGCGCGGTCAAACAAAGTATTCTTAAATACTTTGTACTCGACTGACGCGGCACGAAGTTCATTTCTGAGCGTAGTTGCCTGCCCCACGTTCATCCCACGGAAATCTGCGAGAAAAACAGCTTTGGCGCGTGTCAGTCGCTCATGCATCTCGGTGACGAGTTCTTGTTTGTTATTTTTGTTCAAGCGACATCCTCCTTTCTTTTGGTATATGAGGCAGGGCCTCGGCCAAAGCCAGGATCGCAAGTAAAATGCGGTACCCAAGTCTCGGCAGGTCCATTGCGGGTATTAAGCGTTAGATCAACGCGCCTGCTGTCTTTGACTTTGGCTAAACTGGGCTGATTAAATTTGTGCGGTTACATCGCTGATATCAAGCTTGATGCCGGCACCCATTGTTGAGGAGAGCGAAATCTTTTTGATATAAGTGCCCTTTGCAGCAGAAGGCTTTGCTTTGATAAGCGCTTCCACGAGTGCAAGTAAATTCCCTTTGAGCAAGTCGGTATCAAAGGAAACCTTGCCAACAGGAGCGTGGATAATTCCGGCTTTTTCAACGCGGAATTCAACCTTACCGGCTTTCGATTCCTTAACTGCTCTGGCAACTTCGAAGGTCACAGTGCCGACTTTCGGATTCGGCATAAGACCGCGAGGTCCCAGAAGCTTACCGATCTTGCCAACAACACCCATCATATCCGGTGTTGCAATCGCCGTATCGAACCCAAACCATCCTCCCTGAATTTTAGCAACAAGGTCATCTGCTCCTACAAAATCAGCACCGGCATCAAGAGCTTCCCTCTCTTTCTCACCTTTAGCAAAAACCAGTACGCGGACTTCTTTGCCGAGTCCGTTCGGCAGAACAACCGCGCCTCGAACCATCTGATCTGCATGACGTGGATCTACTCCAAGCTTGACGGCAACTTCAACAGTCTCATCAAATTTTGCATAAGCAGTCTGTTTCACAACGTCTAGAGCGGTTCCAAGTTGATAGACCTTGTTTCTGTCAATCTTTGACATTGCTTCAGAATGTTTCTTTGCGGTTTTTGACATGATACAACCTCTCTAAGGATCTTTATTAATAGATAGTGTGCTGTTTAGACAATATCAATGCCCATTGAACGGGCAGTGCCTTCTATAGTCCTCATGGCTGCTTGAAGTGAAGCGGCATTAAGGTCAGGCATTTTCTTTTTGGCGATCTCTTCAACTTGGGCTTTGGTAAGTTTACCCACTTTGGTCTTGTTGGGAACAGCAGAGCCGCTCTTAAGGTCGAGCGCTTTTTTAATCAAAACCGGAGCTGGAGGTGTCTTTGTGATAAACGTGAATGACCTGTCAGCATAGACAGTAATGACAACCGGAGTAATTGTGCCCTCATCGCCCTGAGTTTTAGCATTAAAAGCCTTACAGAATTCCATGATGTTGACACCATGTTGACCAAGTGCCGGCCCGATAGGTGGCGATGGATTAGCCTTACCTGCCGGTACCTGTAATTTTATGTAACCGGTTATTTTCTTTGCCATAAATCTGCTCCTTTATATTCTGCTGTATGCCTGTCATCCTAGGGCGAATGACTCACATTATGTAATTAGCTTTTTTCGACCTGCATGAATTCAAGTTCAACAGGGGTGGCACGACCAAAAATTGTTACGGTCACACGTAGTTTGCCCTTGTCAGGTTTAACATCTTCAACCACTCCGGAAAAATTCAAGAATGGACCGTCAGTAACCCGCACAGTCTCACCGACTTCAAATAAAACTTTAGGGCGAGGTTTTTCAGCCCCCTCTTCCATGCGGCGAGTAATCTTAATAACCTCTTCATCAGCAATGGGGAACGGTGTATTACCGCCGACAAAACCGGTGACTTTTGCGGTTTCCTTGACAAGATGCCAAGTTTCGTCAGTCAGCTCCATTTTTACCAGGATATATCCAGGGAAAAATTTTCTTGAGGAGGTCTTTTTCTCACCTTTTTTTAGTTCGACTACCGTTTCACAAGGGATAAGTATTTCATCAAAAAAACTTTCCATCCCCTCATTCTTGATAGATTCAAGCAGATTAAGGCGGACTTTATTTTCAAAACTTGAATATGTATGTATACCATACCATTTCATGGACATTAGATAGACCCTTTACCCGAGTATCAATCGCAACAGCTTGGCCAGAACAAGATCACAGGCGCCAAGGTAGAATGAGATCAGCACAACTATGGCGATAACGACACCGGTTGTAGCCAAAGTCTCTTTGCGTGATGGCCAGGTTACCTTTTCAAGTTCAAGTTTTACTGATTCAAAAAAAGCAGTGATTTTTTGCACACGACACTCCTGGCAGATAATTAAAAATCGATGCCGTACCTGTATTGAACATTGAATAACAAATTACACAAGAAAACGCTTGATTTATGGCAGGCCAGGAGGGATTCGAACCCCCAACATCCGGTTTTGGAGACCGGCGCTCTACCAGTTAGAGCTACTGGCCTGTATCTGCACAACTGGCTACTTCGTTTCCTTGTGAGGGGTGTGTTTGCGACAAAAACGGCAAAATTTGCTGAACTCAAGTTTTCCTGGAGTTGCTTTTTTGTTTTTGGTTGTCGTGTAATTTCTCTGTTTGCACACTGTGCAACCGAGGGTGATTATATCTCTCATAAATGTGCTTCCTTTTGAACGAAATCTGCTGGCAATGAACTCCTGTCATGCCAACATACTGTCATTTTAAAAATTCTATTCTATTCAACAATCGAAGCAACAACGCCAGCTCCAACGGTGCGGCCACCTTCACGAATGGCAAAACGCAGACCCTCATCCATGGCAATCGGAGTGATCAGATTAATGGTCATTGCAACATTGTCGCCAGGCATAACCATCTCGATACCGGCAGGCAGTTCTGCTATGCCGGTCACGTCAGTTGTACGGAAGT
>CAYQMO010000102.1:0-13706 GCA_964418315.1 uncultured Geobacter sp.
TCAACATCGACACCGGGGATACCACCTTTCAAATGCCCTTCGATGTCCTGAATATCCTCGGCCTGCTGGCTGTCGATATAGCGCGGGATGTTGAGGTTGAAGTCGTTCTTCTCGATCTCTTCGACACCAACCATGCGCGAGTATTTGGCAACCTCCAGCCGTTTATTGAAAACATCGACAATCTGATGGAGGTCACAGTCGCGCAGGCGGTTCTTGTTGCCATCCTTGAGGTAGCCGCTGCTGGCGTCCACCATAAAGATCCCCTTGCGGGTGTGGGCATTTTCCTTATCAATGACGATGATACAGGCGGGAATGCCGGTGCCATAGAACAGATTGGCCGGCAGACCGATGATCCCCTTGATATACCCCTTGCGAATAAGATTCTTGCGGATGTCAGCTTGGCATTACCTCGAAACAGTACCCCATGCGGCAAAATGCAGGCACCTTTGCCACTGCTCTTGAGCGAGCGAACAATGTGCAGCAGGTAAGCATAATCACCCTGTTTGGCTGGCGGTGTACCAAAATGTTTGAAGCGTTCGTGCGGGTCGTTGAGCGGATCGATACCGGTACTCCAGCGTTTGTCACTGAATGGCGGATTGGCAACCACGTAGTCAAAGGACTTAATTTGACCGTCGTCACTGGTAAAGAGCGGATTCGCCAGCGTGTTGCCCTGCTTGATCAGCGCCGTGGGGTTGTTGTGCAGAATCATGTTCATCCGCGCCAGACCGGAGGTGGCCGCGTCCTTCTCCTGGCCATAGAGCGTGACCTTGGCGCTGGCTTCATCACCCACTTTCAGCAGCAGTGAACCGGAACCGCAGGTTGGGTCATACACAGTGGTATTATTCGTCGTCTGCGCATCACGAATGCCGATAATCTGCGCCATGATACGGCTGACCTCAGCGGGAGTATAAAACTGGCCTTTGCTCTTGCCGCTCTCTGTGGCAAAGTGCCGCATCAGATACTCGTATGCATCACCAAGTATATCATCGCCTTCGGCTCGGTTCTTACTAAAGTCGAGCGATTTGTTTTCAAAGATGGCGATCAGGTTGGTGAGACGTTCCACAATCTCCGGGCCACTGCCGAGCTTACTCGCATCATTGAAATCCGGCATGTCCGACAGCCTGTTGGCATTGGCCAGTGGTCCGATGATCTTCTTGTTGATCTGGTCGCCAATATCCGGCTTTCCCTTGAGTGCGATCATGTCCGAGAAACTGGCACCTTCGGGAATTGTGATCGGTGCATACGGCACCCCGGCGTATTTGTCGCTGACATATTTAACGAACAGCAGCACCAGCACATAATCTTTATACTGGGAAGCATCCATCCCGCCGCGCAGTTCGTCACAGGATTGCCAGAGGGAGGAGTAGAGTTCGGATTTCTTTATGGCCATATGGGAAAGTCTCCAGAAAATTAAATGTGCTTGTATAGCAATAAATGGGAGGGAATAATACCGGAAACCTTCTTAACTATACGGAACATCAAATCTCACTGGGGGAGTACGGATATTCCCTTCTATTCCCTCCGATTAATGTTGTGCGTCAGCGCTGAATAGATGCACAATGACTTGTGATTATGCAGTTATCAGGCTATATTCTTGCAGGCTGTGTAGTGCTGGGAGTATCAAAAAAATGAAGGCACAAATCCGCACTGGCAAAATAGCTGTTCCAAAAATGTAAGGAGTTACTATATACAATGTTACTGATGATCGATAACTATGATTCTTTTACCTACAATATTGTTCAATATTTCAGCCAACTCGGTGAAGAAGTGGATGTTCATCGCAATGACAAGATCACGCTGGCTGGGATAGAGTCTCTCAAGCCGGCTCGCCTTGTTATCTCTCCGGGCCCTTGCTCACCAGAGGAGGCGGGTATCTCCGTTGCGTCAATCAAATACTTTGCCGGGAAAATCCCAATCCTGGGCGTCTGTCTGGGGCACCAGTCTATAGGAGCCGCCTTCGGTGGCAACATTGTGCGCAGTTCCTCACTTATGCACGGTAAAACATCCCCAATTCATCATGACGGCAAAGAACTTTTCAAAGATCTGCCCAACCCTTTTCAAGCCACCCGATACCATTCACTCATAGTCGATCGTCCTACACTGCCCGATTGCCTTGAAACCACCGCCTGGATTGAAAATGGTGAAATCATGGGACTACGACATAAAACCTTCCCTCTCTGGGGTGTGCAGTTCCACCCTGAATCTATTCTGACTGAGGCTGGCATGGATTTACTGAAGAACTTTCTCACCATCAGTTAATCCTGATTCTACAACTACACTATTGCACAGTCAGGTTCTGTGGCGTTTTTTACATTGACTTTTCTCTTTATAAATTGCTATGGTGGCAACTTATTGAAGAACAAATTCAGGAGGAAGATGTATGAAGTGTCAGACTGTACTTGCAGGTACCGAGTGTACTTTTTGGGGGAAACAGGGGTGTATATTTCCAGATGGTTCTTGCCAGATTATTGCTGAAAACTGCGAAGGATGTGATCGTGTTGTAACAGGTAGTATCGGACAGGTCTGCAGCGCTTACCCTGACCCTGCAAAGAAATGGATTGGCGGAATCTGCAATTTTGCCTCACACGTAAAAGTAGATTTTTCAATTGCTGAACTTAAGGTCAACCCGCTCAAAGCTTCTAAAAAAGCCGCTGGAGCCAAAAAGAAAAAATAGTTTCCGGGCTTATTATCAGATCAGTATAATCAAAATGGGGGGAATTATATTCTCCCCTTTTTATTTACAGAGGTGCCTCATGTCATTCACCACCCTATCCTGTCCATCGTGCTTTTCAGACGTGAAGCAGTATCGTAATCCTTTCCCGACGGTAGACATAATAATCGAAATTAACAATGGTATAGTATTAATCGAACGAAAAAATGAGCCTTTTGGCTGGGCTCTGCCGGGAGGGTTTGTTGATTACGGGGAGTCTCTTGAGGCGGCCGCTGTTCGGGAAGCATACGAAGAAACTTCTCTGGAAATTTCAGATATGCGCTTGCTGGGGTGTTATTCTGATCCGGAGCGGGATCAACGGTTTCATACCATTTCAACGGTATATATTGCCAAGGCGCACGGCATTCCTCGCGCTGCCGATGATGCTGTAAATTGTGCCGTTTACAAACTTAATTCTCTGCCGGAGAGACTATGTTTTGATCATGATAAAATCATTGCAGATTATGCGAAAACGCTCTGATTCCATTTTTCAATGAAAACAGTCTCTTCGCTACTTCGCTTTTGAAACCTGTGCGTCAATAAAATTCAGTTTTGGAACAACGTCGATCAAGCCGCACTGAAAACATTTTGTGTAATACAGCATCAAGCCAGTTATGGCTTGGTCATCAAGCTGATACGAAATATTATCCCGCCAATAAGACAGTAATCGCTCTTTTCCCATCCAGTCTGCTTCTTCAGCCCTTGCCGCAATTTGTTCCAATTGTCCATCAACCAGATCTTTAGCCTCAACCAATTGCCGGGAAAGTTTATGGAGTGCAGAGTAGTCGGCCACCTCGCCCCGACAGAGCCAGAGAGCAAAAACAAACGGGTAGCCGGTCCATGAGTACCATAATTCACCAAGGTCATACATATATGGTGCGGACTTTTCAAGGGACATCTTAAGTGCGGAATCGCCGATAAGCAGAAGAGCCGATGAGCTATCCTCAGCATCAATTGATATTGACGATACTGTTTCATACCTACATGAGAGACCAAACCGTTGCTGGATCAAGATTTTAAGAAGGTTTACAGATGTTGCTGATTCAGAGCTGAGCCGGATCAGCCTCCCCCCCAGATTTGTAATAGGAACCGAGGAAAAGAGTAGTACGCTCGCGACATCTCCAATGCTTGAAATTGAGAGTTGGGGCAGTATCAAATAGCGATCGGGATGGTAGGCGTATTCAATAGAGGAAGATGGGCATACATCAACTTTACCGGCCAGAAGTAATCCGTTTAACTCAGCGGGGACGCCAAAAACAAATTCATATCCCGAACAGTCGAATTCCTTACGTAAAACATGAAAAAGCGGGGAGCAATTTGCGTAATTAATTTGACCGATTTTAAGCATCAGCGAATGGCAGAGTACAATTTATCGGCATCTCCCTCAACAACCCTGATCCCTTCTTTCTCCGGCAACTCTCCAGTCACCTGCCAAAAGGTGGTAAGAGCATTGGCGTACCCGACAACGGCTTTAATCTGATTACTCTTGGCAATAGCAAGGTCATTCTCAACGTCCAGAACATCTTTGGTTGTTGCCAAACCGACTTCGTTTTTGCGAATAAACGCCCGCAGACGCTCCTCTGCGAATTTTGCTCCCCGGTCAGCAACATCAATCTGTTTATAGCCGACTGCAAGCCCTCGAATGGCCGCTTTAACCTCTTTTGCCGAGCTTTCCTCCAGACTGCGAATCTGTAGAGCTGTCTGCTCAGTTTTCAACCTGCTTCTACGGTAGTCGTTTTCAGCAGCACCATTTCCAAGCGGATATTTTAATTCCAGCCCAACGCTCCAGGCCAGATTCTCAATTGAGATGACGTCGTTAATATTGCGGTGGTATGCATTATTAAGACCTGCTGACTGAGTTGAAGCAGTGAGAATCAAATCGGGACGACTCTTCTGGCTGAAATTTTTTGACTGCAGTTCATATAACTCCAGATTCCTTTTTTGCTCACGGATATCAGGGCGATTCAACGCTTTCTGAACGGCATCATTCTCGTTTACATCTAACAGATTACGCGGAGGCAGATCGAGCGTCTTTAAATCACCGGCTTGAGAATCCATCTGGAGCAGCAGGCGAAGAACGTCCACTTGATCACTTACCGCCCTTTCAGCATCGATAAGTTCTTTTTCACGGGAAACGGCACCAAATTCGGCGTTTAATATCTCCATGGCAGGCAGGACACCAGCTTTGACCCGTGCCTGGGTATCAGAAAGAATTTTTTGAGCCAGCTCAAGCGAAATTTT
The DNA here is from genome assembly GCA_964418315.1 of uncultured Geobacter sp. Classification (GTDB taxonomy): domain Bacteria; phylum Desulfobacterota; class Desulfuromonadia; order Geobacterales; family Pseudopelobacteraceae; genus JACRCG01. The sequence goes on from CAYQMO010000102.1 coordinate 4,952, forward strand.
TTTAACATCCCGCTCCTCACGCAAGCTGTAAAGTTTGAAGTATTCGGTTCGAACCTGTGCCACTGTTGATAACAACCGCGCATTGAAACGTTCGAGAGAGGCAAACTTGTTCAATCTTGAAATATTTATATTTATCTCCGTAGCTTCCCTGCCAACGTTTTTCAAAAGTGGCTGAACTACAAAAATCCCCAGATTCGACTTCCAGAAATCAAATGGGTTGCTGGTCGTGTTGCTGTAGTTGTTATTGAAGCCGGCCGAAACGGTGGCTCCTGTCCAGAGTAATTGGCTCAGGTCGGCATTAATTTCAAATGCCTTTCCCGCAACAGAAATCGGCGAACCCAGAGTTGGAACCGTTGCGTCAGAATAATTTGTCCTGGCCGTGAACAGCGGGTCATAAATGGCCCGGTTTCGCCTGATATCCGCCTCGTACGCTGCTGAATTATAAAGCTCAGCCCGCACATCCAGGTTCTTTTCTACAGCCATACGGATGGCATCGTTCAGAGACAGCGCGGTCGTAATCTCTGCAGAAAATGCTGTTACAGGTAAAAATAAAATCAATAGCAATATCAGCAAATGCACGTTCAGCTCCTTTTTAAAAAAACAGGCGAAATCACCGCATGACCTCGCCTGTACAAGATACTTAGTTTACTTCTTAATCACTATTTTCAATATAATCGGCATAATCTTCGGCTGACAGAAGGTTTTTAAGCTCTTCGGGATAGTCAAGCGAAACTTCAGCCAACCAGGCTCCATCATACGGGTCATCATTAAGCAGTTCCGGATTATCTATAGCCTCATGATTGATACTCTTAACCGTCCCGCTGAAAGGGGCATAAATTGAGGTAACCGTTTTATGAGCCTCAATAGAACCTATCGGATCATCCTGTTCTATTTCGTCCCCTTCATCAGGCAACTCAATCCCCCTGATTGTTCCAAGTTCTTCCTGAGCATAATCAGTGATTCCAATAACGGCAGAATCGTTCTCAATCCTGACCCAGATATGCTCCTTCGAATATTTCAACTCTTCAGGGAAGTCCATGATAGTTACTCCAGCACAATTCTTTCAAGGAAAGATGTGTCTATATTGCCTTCAATAAAATCCTTATGAGCCATGATGCGTTTATGAAAAAAGATGGTCGTTTTAATCCCTTCAATCCGGTATTCATCAAGTGCACGAGCCATCCGCTTGATCGCCTCTTCGCGGGTATCTGCGTGGACAATCAACTTTCCTATCAACGAATCATAATTCGGCACGACGGAATACTGGTCATACACGAAAGCATCGACACGAACACCGAACCCGCCTGGAGGATGATAAGCCGTAATCTTCCCTGGAGATGGAGTGAATTTAAATGGATCTTCGGCGTTAATACGGCACTCTATTGCATGTCCTCTGATCTGGATATCTTCCTGTTTGTATCGCAGCGGTATCCCGGCAGCCGAACGAATCTGCTCACGAACCAAGTCGACACCGGTAATCATTTCGGTCACCGGATGCTCTACCTGAATGCGGGTATTCATCTCCATAAAGAAGAAATTATTCTGTTTGTCAACCAGAAATTCAACCGTGCCGGCACTGTTGTACCCTACTGCAGCCGCGGCTCTTACTGCCGCATCTCCCATCGCTTTTCGTATTTCAGGAGTAACAACGGTAGAGGGAGCCTCTTCAATCAATTTTTGATGGCGACGCTGAATCGAACAGTCACGTTCACCTAGATGAATCACATTGCCATGCTTATCGCCCAAAACCTGAATCTCAACATGACGCGGTTTTTCGCAATATCTTTCGATATAAACTTCAGGGTTACCAAAACCGGACTGTGCTTCGGCGCGAGCGGTTGCAAATGCATTCGGCAGGGCAGCCTGTGAATGAACAATTTTCATGCCGCGTCCACCGCCTCCGGCAGTGGCCTTGATGATAACCGGAAACCCTATCTCCCTGGCTACTTTAATAGCCTCCTCAGCCGAATGGACACCCTCTTTGGTACCGGGGAGAATCGGCACACCCTGCCTGATGACCGCCTGACGGGCACTTATTTTGTCACCCATAATACGCATGCTTTCGGCTGTAGGACCAATAAAAGTAATGCCACATTTTTCACATACTTCGGCAAATTTGGCGTTTTCAGACAGAAAGCCGTAACCTGGGTGAATCGCATCAGAATCGGTTAACTCTGCGGCACTTATGATGGCATTGATGTTGAGATAACTCAAGCCGCTGGGAGGAGGACCGATGCAAACGCTCTCATCAGCAAGTTTGACATGCAGAGAGTGAATATCTGCCTGGGAATAGACCGCAACGGTCTTAATCCCCAACTCCTTGCAAGCCCGTATAATTCTTACGGCAATCTCGCCGCGATTGGCAATTAGTACTTTATGGAACATAAAGGTGAACCCCGCTATGAAGATAAATTAAATTTTCTGTATGACAAATAAAGCATCGCCAAATTCTACCGCCTGAGCGTTTTCTTTGCAAATTTTAAGAATTTTGCATTTAAACTCTGCCTCAATTTCATTCATTAATTTCATCGCCTCCACAATACAGAGAACCTGACCTTTTTCAACAACCTGGCCAACAGTCACGTAAGGTGCCGCTTCCGGGCCGGGAGCTGCGTAGAAGGTACCAACAATCGGTGAGTTAACTGTATCGCCGACATCGGCAGCGGGTACAGAAACTGTTGCCGCCGCAGTGATCGGCGCGGCAAGCGGGGCAGGCTGATAACCTGATGGAGCAAACTGCTGGGTTGCTGGAGCCGCAACGGTAATATATTCCGGTTTATGACCACGTTTAATAATAATCTTTTCCTCAGAATTATCCATTTCAAATTCAGTTATGTCTGTTTCAGTCACAAGCTTGATCAGCAGTCTAAGGTCTTTGATATCCATTTCAGTTCATCTCCTTTTATAATTGGTCTAAGATAGCAATGAAACTCATCTTTTCTACGGTGTCAACTGCATAATTACAAAACAAGCAATTGTTTATCGGCAGTGGTAAGTACATTACAACCGTTAGCGGTCACTACGACTGTATCCTCAATTCTGACCCCGCCAAAGCCTGGTATATAAATTCCAGGTTCGATAGTTATGACCATCCCCTCATCAAGCACTGCACTGCTGCGTGGCGAAAGCGTAGGCATTTCGTGAATTTCCAAACCGAGACCATGTCCCAAACCATGACCGAAATTGTCACCATACCCTTTTTCGCGGATATAGCCACGGGCAACTTCATCGAGATCCTTGCAATTGATACCAGGCCGCACTGAATTGACAGCCAAATCATGCGCTGCCTTGACAATCGAATGAATTTCCTCTGCCCGAAGCCCAGGTTTTCCGCAGGCAACAGTGACAGTTTCATCGGAGTGATACCCGTTTTTTAAAGCGCCGAAATCAATTGTTACCAGTTCACCGGTCTGAATTATTTTGTTACTGGCAACGCCGTGCGGCATGGCTCCGCGTAATCCTGAAGCAACAATAAAATCAAAAGCTTTACCGTCTGCACCCTGGCGTCGCATTTCGAGTTCAAGTGCCAGAGCAATATCTATCTCCCGTACTCCCGGCTTGATTTCAGTAAGAATTGCCGTCAGAGAGCGTGATGCAAGAGTGGCAATTTCAGAGAGCATAGCGGTTTCAGCATTATCTTTACGAATACGAATTTCATCAAGCGTAGCGCCGACTTCAACCAGTTCAATTCTGTTCAGATTTTCTGATAGACGACGGAAGGAGGAGACCGTCGTATGTGCTGCCTCAAATCCGATCCGGTCAAGACCAAATTCGTCTGATAAGGCAGCAATAGTTTCAATACGTACTGTGCCGCATTCCCTGACCTCGGCACCATGGATTTCTTCGGCAGCCTGAGCCGTGTAACGTGAGTCGCACAAAAACCAGGCATTATCCGGAGATATCAGCAGTGCACCCTCTGTGCCGGTAAAGCCGCAGAGAAAACGGATATTCCTGAGATCGGTAAACAGTATCGCTTTAAGCGCATGTTCTTCAAAGAACCGATTAAGATGGGAGCGCCTGTTTGATAGCATGAATGAAACCCTGGCTACAAACTGTTTTTCACATATTTGTGCAAAGCCCGTAAGCCAAGCAGATAACTGTCACCGCCAAACCCACAGATCTGACCGATAGCAACAGGAGCAACCATGCTGATATGGCGGAAAGTTTCCCGTCGGTGAATATTGGAAAGGTGTACCTCTACGACAGGAAGCCCAACTGCAGACAGGGCATCACGAATTGCAATACTGGTGTGGGTGTACGCAGCCGGATTGATCAGAATGCCGTGGCATTCCAATACAGAGCCATGAATTGCATTAATTAATGCCCCTTCGCTGTTTGACTGAAAAAAAGCAAGGTTGCATCCTAATTCAGTAGCCAGTTCCACCAGCGAAGAATTAATATCATCAATGGTTTCACTCCCATAGATTGCCGGTTCACGCTTTCCAAGCAAATTCAGATTAGGACCGTGCAGTATCATGAATTTCATTTTCAGGAGAGCTCCCGAAGTATTTCAAAGGATTTGAGCCTGAGCATATAGCGCCCCTTACCGATATTGCCATCATGGCTCAGAATAAGTGCTGCAAAAATATCATCATTTAAAATTTTGACGAGAACAGAGGTTCGAGAAGTTGTTATGGAAACCTCTTCAAGAGTACCCATCTTGATAACATTAACCGCACGCTTGATCTCTTTAAGCACCGTTGCATACTCGACAGACAAAAGCTGCATATCCAATTCAGAGTGCAAAACCGTGACCTCCTCAATCGGAATACCGTCGTAGGCCATGATCAGTGCAACCAGTGTTCCATCAACGCTCTGGGCGATACAGTTCAGTGTATCTCTTAGCGACATGCTTTAATCCTCCTGACATTTCCAAGCCACCCTTCAAGAGTTAAAAGCGCATTGTCAGCCATTCCCTGTAAAGGCACAGCCGGTGCCGGTGCGATAGCCTGAAAGAATTCTTCCGCAGGCGCGGCAATAACAGCCGCGTCAACCGCTTCATCTTCAAAATAATCATCACTTTCAGCAACTGACTCTGGCAAACCGGCGTTAAGAGCCTCAAGCTCGGCCAGCCGCTCTTCAATGGTTCGATCCAGCGGATTTTCTGCCAGAATGGTGCGATAAATCTCAAGCGCCTTTGAAATAAATCCCTGGTTAACATAGAGTTCAGCCAGTGTAACAGTTGAAAGAGGGTCTTGAGCCGTTTCGGACGGCAAAGAGTCCGGTTCAAAAGACTCCTCATCAAACTCTTCCAGTATTTCAAGATCCTCAATAATCTCTTCATCCTCGGCACCACCTTCATCAAACATAAAAAGAGGTACCGCTGTTCCGACCGATTTATCAAGAGATTCGAGATGGAGAAGACATTCCTGGTCATCGGGAGCAAACTCCAGTGCAACCCGATACACCTGAATAGCAGCATCCTGATCACCAGCCTCAACAAGGAGACTGCCCAGTAGTTTTTGTGACGGTATATCCTCAGGAAGCGCCGCTGTAACACGTTTCAGCGAGGCCAAAGCCTCATCGTTAAAGCCCTTGGCGTGACACGCGAGTGCAAGGGCTCTTAGCCCACCAAGATAATCAGGATGCTTTGCAACCCCCTCTTGAGCAACACGAAAGGCGACATCAATCAGACCAGCCCTAAGGTAAAGCGCTGATAATGCTGCAAAACAGAACGACTCCGGTGCTTTTGATAGCTGTTCTTCGAGGATGTTTATTTCTGTCCGGAATGAAGCTGAATCGTTCATGGTCACGCCTCCAACCCGCTCAGAATAAGCAGTTCTTCAGGTGTATGGTGCGACATGGCATACATGCCGATGCCCTGGTTACAAATAAAGGTGATGTTACCGCTCCTGGATTTTTTATCGGAGGCGATTGCACACAGAAGCTGCTGTCGATCATACTCTGGAATACAAACCGGCAATCCGGCTCTGATAAGTAAAGCAGTGATCCGAGCTACATCATCCTGACTGCAACGTCCCTCAGCAGCCGAAATTTTAGATGCCAGCACCATTCCTACTGCAACCGCTTCACCATGTATCAAACCACGGTAGCAGGAAATGGCTTCAAAGGCATGTCCAAAAGTGTGGCCAAAATTGAGAATGGCACGTAAACCGGCCTCTTTTTCGTCCTTCTCAACTACTTCTGCCTTCAACTGACAACAGTGACGGATAATTTCAATCAGGGTGTTCGGCTCCATCGCCAGAATTACGTCAATGTTAGCTTCTAAATATTCAAAGAAATTATGGCTAACAACCACACCGTATTTAATTACCTCACCAAGTCCGGCACGAAACTGGCGCTGATCGAGAGTAGTCAGCGTATCAACGTCAATTAGTACAAGTTTCGGCTGATAAAAGGCACCAATCAGATTTTTACCCTTTGGGTGATCAATGCCGGTTTTGCCGCCAACACTGCTATCCACCTGGGCTAAAAGCGTGGTCGGTACCTGAACAAAGGGGAGTCCTCTCATCCAGGTTGCAGCGGTATAACCGGCGACGTCTCCAACGACACCGCCGCCTAGCGCAACAACAAAAGAGCTGCGATCAATACCTGCCAGGAGAAGATCATCATAAATCTGATTGAGCGTCGAGCTGTTCTTGTACTCCTCACCATCCGGCATCTCTATCAGAGCAACCGGATAACCTGACGCTTCCAGAGAACTTATTACAGACGCTCCATACAACGCAGCAACGGTTGGATTTGTGATAACAGCAGCTACTCCCTTCAGTCCAACTGCACGGCACTTCTCACCAAGGGACGCAAGAACACCTCGTTCAATGACGATATCGTAGCTGTTTTCGGCAAGATTTACATTCAGCACACTCACGCTAAAAATTCCTTCAAACGGCACTGAATCTCTGCTGCGACATCTTCCACGGATTTTCCATCCGTGTCAATTCTAATATCGGCGTCAGCATAAAATTGTTCACGATCATTCATCAGTGTCTCCGCGCGCTCTGCAGCACCGTTGCCGGCAAACAGCGGGCGGTTCTCGCACCCCTTTAAACGGGCGGTTACCTGTTGCATCGTCACCTTCAGGTTGACAACAACACCCCATTTGCGCATCAGCAGACGATTATGCGGAGATATTACCGTCCCACCTCCGGTGGCAACAACCCCTCCCCCACCTATTGAAAAAACCTTCTCAAGCATCGAACTTTCAAGCTTGCGAAATTCCTGTTCACCATCACGGGCAAAAATAGTGTTGATTGAACATCCGGCATCGGCAACAATTTCAGCATCCAGATCGATATACCGGCAGCCAAGCCGCTCCGCCAGAATAGCGCCAACCGTACTTTTACCGCACCCCATAAAACCTGTCAGGATGAGCATTTTATCAAGCATGGCGGATCTGTTTGCGATACCCTTCAAGGTTGCGCCGGATTTCAACAATAGAATCGCCACCAAATTTTTCCAGCAGGGCGTTGGCAATTTCAATAGCCACGACCGCCTTGGCGACTACCAGAGCGGCAGGAACGGCACAGGTATCAGAGCGCTCAACAGTCGCTTCAAAAGGTTCATGAGTAACCATATCTACTGAACGGAGCGGTGAATAGAGCGTAGGAATCGGCTTCATGGCGGCACGTATGACAATCGGCTCACCGTTTGACATGCCACCCTCAATACCACCGGCATTGTTGCTGATACGGCAATAGCCGTCATTATAGAAAATTTCGTCATGTACTTTCGATCCGGGTCTGCGGGAGGCTTCAAAACCGATTCCGACTTCGACCCCCTTGATGGCCTGGACACTCATCAACGCCATAGCCAGACGTGCATCAAGTTTTCGATCCCACTGCACATAGCTGCCAAGTCCGGGTGGGACACCGATGACCTGGACTTCGACAACACCGCCCAATGTGTCACCACCGGACTGAGCGGCGTCGATAGCACGCTTCATATCAATTTCCGCAATCTGGTCGCAGCAGGATGTTTCAGAGTCCGCAGCCTTAAGCCAGAGAGCTTCAAACGGTTCATCGGGAGGGGTAGCAGTTATACCACCAAGTTCGGTGACATAGCCGCCCACTGTGATACCGAATTCAACCAGAAGCGCTTTTGCCACACCACCAACGGCGACTCGCACTGCTGTCTCACGGGCACTGGAGCGTTCCAGGACGTTACGAACATCACTCATGTGGTATTTCATGGCTCCGGATAAATCGGCATGTCCGGGACGTGGACGGGTCACAGCAGTGGAATCATCACGAAATTCAGGAAGTGTCGACATTTTTTCGCTCCAGTTTTCCCAGTCGCGATTTTTTACAACCAGAGTCACCGGAGATCCGATCGTCTCCCCCCAGCGCACTCCGGAAAGGATTTGAGCGGTATCCTTTTCGATTTTCATCCTGTCACCACGACCATACCCCATCTGCCGCAGCGCCAGATCATGATTCACTGTTTCAACGGAAAGGCGGATCCCGGACGGCAACCCTTCGATAATTGCACTCAACTGCGGCCCGTGCGACTCACCAGCAGTCAGATATCGAAATTTGCGCATAAAAAAGCCTCCACAGATGATTCAAAGCGGAGGCAAAATAGCATTACTAAATCGATAACGGCAAGATAAAAGAGGCCACAAACGTTGGGAATACTTCTGGGAGTATCGAACGGCAGTCTGATAGCCGATAATGGCTCCAATAAATTTGTCGCACACCCCTGAATATTATGGATTATGGATATTACACGTTTTTGCGGCGAAATAAAAAGAGGCTTCCGGTAAAAAAGGAAGCCTCTTCTGTTTCAAACTAAAACT
>CAYQMO010000103.1:0-10224 GCA_964418315.1 uncultured Geobacter sp.
AGCACGGTCTTAAATTGTGTTTATCCTTTGCGCCGTTACTGCAGAGCGGAAGAAGCTAAAAAAAATTGTTCTGGCTCCTGCCTGGCTCTGGCTGGCAGGTTTGCCTTAGGAGTTAAACAGATGACTGATTCCTGGCTGGAAATTGCCTGTGATGTCCCCGAAGAATTTTCTGAAACAGTAGCCGATTTTCTCACCCGCTTGACCGGAAACGGCGTCTGTGTGGACAACTGCTTCGTGGACGCTTTTTCCGTAAGTGAAATACCTGATTCTCTCCGGGTCGTAATTAAAGCTTATCTCCCTGCAGAAAACGATTCTGCCCCCCCGATGCGTGAGCTTGAATCTTTTATGGCCTCTCTTGCCCTTCGTTATCCTGCGGATCTCTTTCCCAAGCCTACGCTCAGTGCCGTTACTGCGGAAGAGTGGAGCAGTAGCTGGAAGGTTCATTTCAAACCACTTAGGGTTGGTAAACATCTTCTGATTGTGCCTACCTGGGAAGACGCAGCGGAGTTGCCTGGCGATCTTGTAATCCGTATCGATCCAGGGATGGCCTTTGGTACTGGTAGCCACGAAACGACGCGTCTCTGTCTTGAGTTGCTAGAATCGGTAATGGAGAATGATCCGCTTTTATTGATACCGTCACTTCTTGATCTCGGCACCGGTTCAGGCATTCTTGCCATTGCTGCGAATCTGCTCGGCGCCGGTAGAATTCTTGCGCTTGATATCGATCCGGATGCCGTTCAAGTCGCGCGTGAAAATCTGGCGCTGAATGATATGTCTGACTCCGTTGAATGCAGAACGCTGCCTCTTGAATCGCTGACTGAGAATTTCGATATTATTCTGGCAAACATTCTGGCGGAGGAGTTGGTGCGACTGGCTACGTCTCTGGCGGAGCGGCTTAATCCTGGTGGTTCACTGATCCTTTCGGGGATTCTGGCTGAGAAAGAGCAGTTGGTGAGACAGGGATTTGCTTTTCACCCGCTGAAATACCGCCAAACTGTTTCTGACGGCGAATGGGTGGCCTTGCTGTACGTGAAGGAGCATAAGTAATGAGTGTGCGACGTTTTATGATTAATTCGCGATCCGTTTGTGATGGCACAGCCTCTTTTGATGGCGGCATCTATAATCATATAGTTCGGGTACTTCGTCTTGGAACTGGTGATGCGGTGCAGTTGGTCGACGAAACAGGTCTGCTCTATTCCGGCACCGTCAACGAAATTTCAAAGGAGCGGGTAGGTGTGAAGATCCTCTCTGCGGTTCTTCCAGTCAAGAGTAATGTCGATGCCCCACAGATTACGATCTGTCAGGCGCTCCCCAAAGGTGACAAGATTGACTTGATCCTGCAGAAGGGAACCGAGCTTGGAGCGCACAACTTCCGGCTTTTTGGCGGTGAACGCTCCGTAGCCAGAATTCGTGATGGTCAGCAGGTGGGTAAGCTGGAGCGATGGCGTAGAATTGTTGCGGAAGCTGCCCGTCAGTGCGGGCGTCCTGATATTCCGGAGGTAACCTGGTACAGGACAGCAGTTGAGGTAACCAGTGACATCAGTCACGAACTCCGCCTGATCCTTTGGGAGGGTGAGAAGAATCAATCTTTGAAAGATTCCCTTTCCGACAGAGGAAAACCTTCATCAGTTATTGTCGCGATTGGCCCGGAAGGAGGCTTTGACCCTCTTGAAGTGGGGCAATTCTCGCGGCATGGTTTTCAACCGGTTTCGCTCGGCGCGAGGATACTTAGAACGGAAACTGCAAGTATTGCTATTCTCGCTATATTGCAGTATACATGGGGCGAAATGTGATTATTGTCGGTAAGGGAGCCGCAAATGAAATGTCCTAAGTGCGGGTTTAACAGCTTTGAATACTATGATAGCTGCAAGAAGTGTTCTGCCGACCTTAAAGGTCATAAGCAAGCGTATTCGATAAGCTCTCTGGTTCTCCCGCAGGAGGCCATGTCCGCATTGGCAGCGCAGTTCCGCTCAAACGAAAGTTCAGCCAATGAAATGCACGCAGCTCCGGAAGTAAATGACGATATTTTTTCTTTTGATCTGCCGGACGTTCCACCAGTCTCTTCCAGTAAACCGGTTAATGATCCCTTCGACTTTACTGAGCCTGAGCCTGCTCCTGCTCCTGCTCCTCATCTGACAAACAAACCGCCGATGGAAGAACATATATTTGGCGATCTCCTGGAATCTACTCCGCAATCAGATGCGTTTTCGTTTACTCCCAAGGTTTCCGTCATTAAAGAACCAGCGGCTTCTTCGTCACCAGAAAAGGGCGAACTCGATTTTGACAGCTTCTCCTGGGACGCTGCTCCGGAGGCGCCAGCAACTTCCGTAAATAACGATACCACAGATGATTTTGACTCTTTCTTCGAGAACCCGAAAGGAAACAGTTCTAAATAACTTTCCGCAACTACTTAATTTTAAGACAGAAAGAGCGGAATATCCGCTCTTTTTTCGTACAGAGCCGGAGTTCTCATGTCCAATCGTATCTCAATTCTGCCGGAAACCCTCACCAACAAGATTGCTGCAGGTGAAGTCGTAGAGCGCCCGGCGTCGGTAATAAAGGAGTTAATCGAAAATTCTCTTGATGCCGGCGCAACTGAGGTTTCCATAGAAATTACCGCCGGAGGCAGACGGAAAATATGTGTAACCGATAATGGCCACGGCATGTCGCGCGAGGATGCGCTTCTTTCGTTTGAGCGTCACGCCACCAGTAAAATCAAGGTGGACAGTGATTTGGAGAATATTACGACACTCGGTTTTCGCGGTGAAGCACTCCCTTCGATCGCCTCGGTTTCCCGTTTTTCGCTTGCAACCCGCGAAACCGGCTCTCCGGAAGGTACCGAAATTATCATCGAAGGTGGGAAGGTGCGTGACGTTCGAGCCTGCGGTATGCCGACAGGAACCGTTATCTCTGTGGAACAGATCTTTTTTAATCTTCCGGCCCGTCTCAAGTTTTTGAAGAGTGCCGAAACCGAAGCGGGACATGTTGGAGACGTTGTTGGCAGAATGGCAGTGTCACGTCCTGATGTCGCGTTCACCTGCACGAGTGATGATCGTGAGCTGCTGCGGCTTCAGCAGAGCGATCTTAAGCGGCGTCTGGCCCAGGTTGTCGGCAGGGAGAGTTCACAGCATCTCTACCCGGTCGCCGGCGGAGATGAGTACACTGCCGTTTCGGGCTTCATTTCCGCCCCGTCATTGGTACGCTCTGGAACGCAGTCAATCTATACCTATATTAATGGCCGCTTCATTCGCGACAAGGTTGTTCAGCACGCCGTAATGCAGGCATACCGGAGCGTAATTGACCGGGGGCGATATCCGGTCGTTGCACTCTTTATCGAACTGCCACAGGGGGAAGTGGATGTTAATGTCCATCCGACCAAGCACGAAGTCCGCTTCAGGCAGCAATCTGTGGTGCACCAAGCACTGCAGAAAGCTATAGAGGATGTGTTGAGCCGGTCACCATGGCTCCCCTCTCCTTCTGCAACAATCACTGTTCCAAAAGAAACAACCGGGCAAGCATACCGCGAGCGGATTGCGGCAGCCGCGCAAGCCACACTGGCAATGCCGCCACGCGAACGATCATTTCCGGAGCAATCTCCGGTCAAGGTAGAGGTCGCCGCTGTAACGAGCAACTCTAGGCCGAGCTTGCGCGAGCCGGCCGCTCAATTTCAGACGGAACCGCCACAGACTCAATCTGCAGGCTATTTTTCCTCACTTGCCGTTATCGGACAGTTTCACAGCGAATATATACTCTGTCAGGCTGATGCGGAATTGGTGATTATAGACCAGCACGCTGCCAGCGAACGGGTCGCCTACCAGCGCCTGAAGCAACAGTGCCAGACCGGCAATATTGAGTCACAACGTCTGTTATTTCCGGAAACGGTAGAGCTGTCGTTCAGCGAGGTGGCTGTTGCTGTCAAGTTCAATGCCGATCTGGCAGGCATCGGCTTTGAGCTTGAACCGTTTGGTGGCACTACGGTCATGGTTTCAGCAGCTCCACGTATCGTTGCCCGAAAAAATCCGCTGCTTCTGATCCGGGATATACTGGCCGACCTGATAAGTTTCGGCACCAGCGCCGCATTCACTGAAGCGCTGGACAGCCTCCTCTCCCGTATTGCCTGCCACTCTGTAATTCGCGGATCTCATCTGCTTGATAGCCGTCAAATCAAGGAACTACTGCAACAGATGGATCAAACTGATTTTGCCGCCAGTTGCCCGCATGGTCGCCCAGTCTCGCATGTTGTGACTCTGGCGGAGTTGCAGAAGATTTTTAAGCGGACGTAACCAATAATGTGGTAATAGTGATAAGTAATCCAACAGCCTGCAGGAATTTTCCGCCAAACCGGAGGTATATATGTCAGAGTCACCCGAATTACCCGTACTAGATTCACGCCCTCTCCTTGAAGATCTTGATTACGATCTGGATACCTACCGTGATGTTATTGATATGTATCTGGCGGATAGTGCCGATGTCGGCTTTGAGCTTGCCGAAAAACTGTCGGGTGAAGATCTCACCGATATCAAGACCTGCGCTCATGGCTTGAAAGGTCTCGTAGCCAGCATCGGCGGCTTGCGCCTTGCAGACATTGCCAACCGTATTCAGGAGATGTGCCGCGAGGGGAAAAAGCCGGAGTGCGAGGTCTGGGCACCGCTGGTAAAGGCCGAAACGGCGGCGCTTAAAGAGGCGCTGGAACAACTCGACCAAGATGCACTGGAGCAGCTTGCAGCGGAACGGTAGGTTCCTGTCTCACCAAGGGAGCATAAACAGCATGAAATTCAACAGCATCAGATATAAACTCATCCTCATCAATAGCCTGCTTATTTCTCTCACGTTTGCCGTCATCGGAGTGTGGGTATACACTCACTTCGACCATTTGCCAATAATCAACTCTGTCACCTCTGCACATCAACTTACCAACCTCACCAGATACGATTTTCTGGCAGTCATCTTTACGGCTCTGCTGGTAACCATTGTGATTTCCTGGAGGATTAGCACCAGCATCCTCATCCGGCTGACCGCCATCACCGATCAGATTGCCGTTCTGGCTCAAACCGGTGCGGAAAAAGAGAAGCGGCTTGACGAAAACCGTAGCGACGAAATTGGCACGCTGGCGTTTTATTTCAATATGCTCCTGGATGACATAAAGCGTCGTGAGCAGGAGCGCGATTCTGCCATTAAAGCCTCCAGGGCGTCGGAAGCCCGGAACGAACTTTTGCTCCAGACCACTGATCAGGGGATCTATGGCACCGATGCATACGGGCGCTTTACATATATAAACAGAGCCGGCCTTGCTATCCTTGGCTACGAGAACGTGGAAATTATCGGCAAAGTCTCTCACAGTTTTATTCATCACAGCCGCAGCGATGGTTCACCGTATCCTGCAGAGGAGTGCCCCATCTGCCGGGCAAACGCTGCCGGAATCGGTTGCCATGTAGACAACGAACTGCTCTGGCGCAAAGACGGCTGTTCTTTTGCCACTGAATTCTCGTCATACCCGATAATTGAAAACGGTATTTTTAGTGGTGCTGTCGTAACATTTTCCGACATAACCTGGCGCAAGCGGGCTGAAGAGACACGTCGCATGCTGGAGCGAGCCATCGATCAGTGCCCGGTTACCATCGTTATTACCGATCCTCACGGCATAATTGAATTCGTTAACCCTCATTTCACCATGCTTACCGGCTATAGCGCTGAAGAAGCCATCGGAGAGAACCCACGACTGCTGAAAACAGATCAAACTCCACCTGAGGTATTTACCGATTTATGGTGTACCATTTCGGAAGGGCATACATGGGAAGGTGAATTTGTCAATAAGAGTAAAGATGGTAACACGTTCTGGGAACGTGCCGTAATTTCGGCGATGTTTGATGAAACAGGAGCCATAACTCATTTTCTGGCAGTAAAGGAAAACATCACTGAAAAGAAAAAAATCCTGGCGGAGCTCGCCGCTGCCAGAGATAGAGCAGAAGCTGCCACCCAGGCAAAAAGTACGTTTTTGGCCACCATGAGTCACGAAATCCGCACCCCGATGAATGGTGTGATCGGAATGACAGCGCTGTTGCTGGAAACCGAACTGACCGAAGAGCAGCGAGGTTATGCCGAGATTGTTAACAGGAGCGGCGAGAACCTGCTGAGCCTCATCAACGACATTCTTGACTTCTCCAAAATTGAAGCGGGGAGACTGGATATGGAGATTATCGATTTTGATCTCCGTACAACCCTGGAAGATACGACCGAGATGTTGACGTTCCGCGCCCATGACGCCGGCCTGGATCTGGTTTGCCATATTGATCCTGCTGTGCCGGTATATCTGAAGGGCGATCCGGGGCGACTGCGTCAGATCGTCACCAATCTGGCCGGGAATGCCGTTAAATTTACTCACGAGGGTGAAGTTGTCATCGGAGCGGAGCTTGAATCTGAACAGGGCGAAACCGTCACCATCCGTTTTTCTGTGCGCGATACCGGCATAGGCATTCCTCAATCGAGGCTTGCCGCCGTTTTTGAGCCATTCACCCAGGCGGACGGTTCTACTACGAGAAAGTATGGCGGCACCGGACTCGGGCTGGCGATCTGCAAACAGTTGTCGGAGCTTATGGGTGGCGAGATAGGCATTGAAAGCGAGGAGGGTAAAGGTTCCACCTTTTGGTTCACTGCAAAGTTTGGAAAGCAGGCGCCAACGGAGATGCAGAACAGTGCGCCGCTGCTACATGCCGACATAAAAGGCACACGGGTTCTGGTTGTTGACGACAGCGCAACCAACCGGAAGTTGCTGGCCGTCCTGCTGAGCCATTGGGGCTGCGATTATGTGCTTGCTTCCGATGGCGTGACTGCGTTGCAGCATCTTCGTACGGCGGCAGCAGAGAACAACCCATTCCGGGTCGCCCTGCTGGATCAGGAGATGCCTGGCATGGGTGGCAGTGAACTTGGTCGTCAGATCAAGGCGGATCCGCTGTTGCAATCAACACTGCTGATTATGGTGACATCGCTCTGTCAGCGTGGCGATGCTGCGGCGCTGGAGAAGATCGGTTTTACCGGCTATCTGGCAAAACCGGTCAGGCAGTCGCAACTCTATGGCTGTATCGCACTTGCGCTTAACAGAGTGCCTGACCCCGAGGTTCCTGATCCCCTCATAACCCGGCACACCGTAGCAGAGGTCACTAATCGCGGCATACGCATTTTGCTGGCGGAAGATAACCTCATTAACCAGAAGGTCGCACTGAGCATTCTTGGCAAGCTGGGCTACAAGGCTGATGTCGTCGCAAATGGTCTTGAGGCCGTTCGAGCGCTTGAATTGATCGATTACGACGTTGTTTTAATGGACTGCATGATGCCGGAGATGGATGGTTTTGAGGCGACCGCCATGATCCGGAATCCGGATTCGAAGGTACTAAACCACAAGGTTCCGATCATTGCGATGACCGCCAACGCCATGCAGGGCGACCGTGAAAATTGTCTTGAAGCCGGCATGGACGATTATCTAGCCAAACCGGTGAAGAAGCCTGAGCTGGCGGAGATTCTGGAGAAGTGGGGGTATAAGGAATGAAAAAATATTTTATGTGTGGCGGTTAAAAGGTTAATCTACGGGGTCATGCAGATTCGTGCGTCAGCGGTGCTTCACTCCTTAATAATTTTTCCGCCGGAATAGTCCGGTTTTGATGCTGGCCACGCGATCCAGAAAGAGAACTCCGTCCAGATGGTCCATTTCGTGCTGGATCGCTACCGCTTCAAAACCACTGGCAGTTATTATTTTAACGGTTCCGTCCAGCTCCGAGTAACTCAGCGCAATTTGGGTGGCTCGCTCTACATCTCCGGTGTAGTCTGGCACACTCATGCACCCCTCGCGCATGGTAGCACAACCGTACCGGCTCGTGATTTCCGGATTGATCATGCAGAGGAGACCGTGGTTATCCTCTTTTCCACGGCGGTTTTTAGAAACATCAACCACACAAACACGCAGTGTCACGCCGATCTGTGGGGCTGCGACGCCGACAGAACCTGCCCCTTCGTTCATCGTATCGACCAAATCCTGAACCAGAACCTGGATGCTGGAGTCAATTCTCTCAACCCGATGACAGATTTTTTTCAGCACCGGATGCGGATAGCGTAAAATAGGCTGAATCGGCATCGTTAGAAAGTCACCGGCGTTA
Organism: uncultured Geobacter sp.; assembly: GCA_964418315.1. Classification (GTDB taxonomy): domain Bacteria; phylum Desulfobacterota; class Desulfuromonadia; order Geobacterales; family Pseudopelobacteraceae; genus JACRCG01. The sequence goes on from CAYQMO010000103.1 coordinate 8,148, forward strand.
TTACACGTACACCAATTTCCACGCTCAACTCGTTTTTCAGTGCTTCCAGGATATGTTCCACCCCCTCCGGGGTTTCTCCCTCCGGCAGTGCTACCTCCAGCATCAATACGTACACCGGTTCTTCGGCAGTGCCGATCAGTCTGGTGTTGAGATCGGTGATATTGATCCTGCGATCGGCCAGTTCTTTGGAAACACGATAGACGATGCCTGGCTGGTCGGCACCATAGACGGAGATCATGCAGATCTCACCGACAGCTTCGTGGCGGACTATCTCGTCGGAATGGAGGGTGCGAACCCCGAGCGACATACCAATCTTATCACAGACCGGTTTCAGCTCTTCAACCAGCCGTGCTTTACTGAACGGTTTTTTCAGCGAAATGATGAGGATCATGGCAAACTCGCCACCCAACATGGTGCAACTGGAATCAGCAATATTGCAACCCAGGTTGAAGAGCCCCCCGGTGATAGCTGCCACGATGCCAGGTCGGTCTTTGCCGACCACGGAAACGGCGTAATGGAGAATTTTAGATTGTGGAGTCATAATGAGCCTCTCATTGTGTTTAGTAGGTATGCTTTTGCACCAAAACGATTTAATCTGCAAATGTTTTTTGAAGATTACCTCGCTCTGATCATAGTGTAAGATCCAGATTCTGAAGCAGGACGCGCTCATCAGCGTCATACGCCCCGAATACGTTGCGTGCCAATCCGGATTCCGGAAGCACATAGACGATGCCATCAGTCCCTGTAAAAGCCTGGCGCACTACGGTGACGAAGAATTCCTCTGAAATGTTGATACAACCATATGTGATCCGATTGTCGAGCGGCGTTAGCGTTGCAAGACGTTTCAAACGGCTCTTTTTGAATTTATTTTCCTTCACTTGATGCATGGATATTCCGGCATCGTAGTCCACCCAAAGAATCTCCTCACCGCGCAAATTTAGATCCAGGGCTGCAACAAAGCGGCCTGCCGGCGTTATACGTTCCGCTCTGCGGATATTCGATATTTTTCGTTTACCGATGCCGGGGACGTTGTCGTCACCCTTTGCCTGGCCGAGCAGGGCAGGAGCAGCGCCTTGAAGCCCCCCGTCCGCATCGAAGACAAAAACTTTGGCATTCGCCTTGTCGACTATCACGAACACCCTTCTGTTATTGTCTCCTGAATCGATAACCCAGTCTGCCATGGACCGCACCTCATTTGATGCTTGCTCCTGTTTGAAGTTCGCCTGATTCGGATGGCTTGGTTTTGAAGATAGTGCTGATCCGTCCGCTAACGCTGTCTGGCATATAGTAAAGTTTGCAACCAGAAGGGCAAGCGTGAAAATTACGGCTGTATTTACCTGCGGTGTCATTGAATTGTCCTGGCCAAGTTTAGTTGCGGTCGTTTTTTCGCGGCCGCTTGGGCGGTACGTAAATAATAATTGGTGGAGGTGGTTCCTCTGGAGTCGTAATCTGAACCGGCGGTGCATCTGTTTTTTCGACAGGGTCTTCAGAAGGGGGTTGAACAACAGTCTCAGGAACCATCGGCGGCTGAGCCGGCTCTGAAATTGTTATCGGATCGGTTGAATCTGCAATTGTCGGCACCAGGACATGCGGAGCCATATACGGTTCTACTACTACCAAGTCATATACTTGTTCTTCCGGACTCATTGGACCTGTGGCACCTGCTTCGCCGTCAGTTCCAGTTGCACCTGAACTACCGGTTGCACCTTCACTCCCTGCTGCCCCGGTTGCGCCGGTTGCGCCTGCTATCCCGGCTGTTCCGGGTGTACCTGTTGCGCCGGTTGCTCCTGGCAAGCCTGGGGCTCCAGTTGCGCCTGCAATACCGGTTTCACCTGCACTCCCTGGCGACCCTGCCGACCCTGTTTCACCGGTTGCACCTGCTATACCGGTTGCTCCTGGTAAGCCCGGGGCTCCAGTTGCGCCTGCACTACCTGTGGCTCCTGTCGCACCTGCACTACCGGTTGCTCCGGTCAGCCCGATAGCTCCTACCGATCCTGCGGTTCCTGTTTCGCCAGTTGCTCCAGTTGCACCTGCTATCCCGGCAGTTCCTGTTGTACCTGTCGCTCCGGTTGCTCCT
>CAYQMO010000103.1:10324-13684 GCA_964418315.1 uncultured Geobacter sp.
CAGTTGCACCTGCTATCCCGGCAGTTCCTGTTGTACCTGTCGCTCCGGTTGCTCCGGTTGCTCCTGTTGAGCCTGTTGCTCCGGTCAGCCCGATAGCTCCTGACGAGCCTGATGCCCCTGTTGCGCCGGTCGCGCCTGCTATCCCGACAGTTCCGGGTGTACCTGCCGCTCCAATTGCTCCTGATAAACCTGTAGCTCCCGTTGCTCCTGCACTCCCTGTTGCTCCTGTCAGCCCGACAGCTCCTGATGATCCTGTTGCCCCGGTAGCACCTGCCGCGCCTGCAGCTCCGGAAGCCCCTGTCAAACCGGTTGTTCCTGCAATTCCGGCTGAACCGGTCAAGCCTGTTGAGCCTGCTACACCAGTCAAGCCTATAACACCTTGAGACCCTGTAGCACCCACTGTACCGGTTGCTCCGGTTGCACCGTCAGAACCTGTAATCCCTTGGATGCCTTGTGTGCCAGCAGTACCAGTCAAGCCGATAATTCCTTGAGAACCTGTCGCTCCGGTAGCACCTGCCACGCCTGCAGCTCCGGAAGCCCCTGTCAAACCGGTTGCTCCTGCAAGTCCGGCTGAACCAGTCAAGCCTATTGCACCATCAAGACCTGCAGCACCCTGAGCGCCTTGTACACCAGTAGAGCCGGTCAGGCCGATAACTCCTTGAGAACCTGTTGCCCCTGCTGTACCCGTTGCTCCAACTGCACCGTCAGAACCTGTAATACCCTGGATGCCTTGTGTGCCAGCAGAGCCAGTCAGGCCGATAACTCCCTGAGATCCTGTTGCCCCTGTAGCACCAGTCAAGCCGATAACTCCTTGAGATCCGGTTGCCCCGGTAGCACCAGTCAAGCCTATAACACCCTGTGATCCTGTTGCACCCGTTGCTCCAGTCAAGCCTATAGCGCCTTGTGATCCTGTTGCCCCTGTTGCACCAGTTGCACCGGTAAGACCCTGTGCAAAAACCAGCGAATAATTCGCCAGTGTGGCACCGTTGGTTAAGGTGAAGTTGCCTGAATAATCTGTCGGCGTTGTGTACGAGAGTGGAGTATATATTTTGACCGCTGCATTCGGTCCTGTAACGGTAAACTTGGGGTTGGCGGGTGCAAAATACAGGGTACCGCCTCCACTGGCATCATTACCGGTGCTTAGAACAATGTTGCCTCTGGTCGTGGTAATGGCAGCACCGTTGATATTTACATCGTGTCCGGCTACCAATGTAAGGCCACCATCCGTTGTGGTAACGGCGGCATTCATGTTTACATCTCGCCCGGCATTTGTTGCCAGACTACCTTTGGTGGCAGTAATTGCCGCATTAACGTTAACGTCACGAACGGCATTCAACGTCAGGGTGGTCAATGCTCCTGATGCAGTCCAGGTTACCGGCTCGTTTACGAAGATATCGCCGTTCGTGCCGATGAGGCCGTTATCACTCAGAATGGTGACATTTGTCGTAACCAGGTTGTTACTGAGGGTTACACCTGATATGTCGGCTCCTGCTGCGATAGTGAAGTCTTTTGGGTCAATTAGCCAGATACCTGAAGAGCCGTAAGATGATTGAGTGGTAATAACGGCGTTGTCGGCAACTTTGACGTGTGCCGCCGAGGTTTCAATAAATCCGCCGTTCCCGCCATTCGGAGCTGAGGCGTCTAATGTTCCACCCATGTTCACCGTTCCGTTCTGCATATCTCCCATAAGCTTGATCGTGCCGTTATGGTTCACTATGGTCTGCGCCTGAATTACTCCGATGTTGTTTACCACGCTCTGCAGGAGTTTTCCCGCAGCCTGCGCAGTCATCAGTACCTGCCCGCCGTCGGCACGGATCAGGCCGCCGTTTTGAACCAGCGAATTCACTGTCCCCTCATTAACCGTTACATTGAGCAGTCCGTCACCAGCTACGTCGAGAGTGATGGCATTGCCGGCAGCGAGTGCCACCGTACCGAGTCTGGCTGAGATTACGCCGGTGTTGCCGACATTGGCACCCAGCAAGGCCACGTAGCCGCCGTCAGTATTGCAGTTAATTGAGCCTTGATTGAGGATCGCGCCGTTTCCCGCAGCACCAAACCTGTAGGATCCCGCCATGAAATCACTATCGGTGATGTTGAGGGTGCTGGCGACCAGACCACCTACATTGACAGATGAACCCTGGCCGAACAGAATGCCGTACGGATTAATCAGAAAGACTTTGCCGTTTGCCGACAGGTTTCCCAAAATATTTGATGGATCAGAACCAAGTACCCGGTTAAGCGCTACAGAATTGCTGCCTGGCTGCACAAAGGTAACAGCTTCAGACTTGCCAATATTGAAGGTCTGCCAGTTGATCGCAACATTCGGTGTGGACTGGGTTATGATCGTGCCAGACGTACGACTGTTGATGGCGGCGCTGCCCGCTGTTACTACGCCTCCTGCAGGAAGTGCGGAAGCATTCGTTACAAATACCGTCATGAGCAGGATTGCCATGATTTTCAGTACGTTTAATATACTTGTGAAAGATGTAACCATTGTTGTCACCACTCTTAAGCCTTATAAATTGGATACGTTTCCAGCGGAATAATAATATTTAACGAGCTGTATCCAGAATTGCCCTGGAGAGTCCGGACCCGACGTCGCAGCTTCACTGCCGATCTTTTGGGCGTAATACGCCTTCACCGAAAAATTATTGTATTCCTGCCAGGTTATCCCGATTCCGACACCGCTCAGAGTTCTGTGATTCGGCTCAGCAGTCCAGGGATTCCTGTTAATAGTTACCGTGCCGGTATCAAAAAAGCCAATCAGATGCATCTGTCCCTGTTGGCGCTCTGAAAGTTTCGGCAGCTCCAGGCGCGCCTCCAGATTGAGCACATATCCTTCGTCAGCGTAAGCTTCTCCTTCCGGATATGCCCGCACGGCATACATGCCACCCAGCTCCATTTTTTCCGAGACGTCCAGATTCTTAAAAGCAAATTGCCCGTTGATGGACGCGTTGAGTGAAACGGAGTTGAGTGAAACGGATTTGGTTACGCTCTGAAGTCTGGAAGCTGTGTAGGCGATCTTGTTGAATGGTCCGCTGACCTTCGCCGTAGCCGCATCGAAATTGTATGCAGCGGGGGTTTGTATGCTGACGCTGCCGGCCGTCCAGGTTAACGAACCGCCGCTCTGTCCTCCTCCACCGAAGGTGTCACGGTGATTGCCGTACAGACTGGTCATCAGCACAAGCGCTGTCTTGTCAGTGGTTGTTGAGGTCGAGTCTATCCTGTCCTGAAATGTTTTGTTATCGATGGCGAGCTGGGCGTAAAGATTGGTGTTGCGTGTTCGGATCAGAGGATAACTGCCATAGATAGTGCCGGGCCGAAATGACTTTATCTGCAATAATAACGAATAGTTATAGA
>CAYQMO010000104.1:0-13656 GCA_964418315.1 uncultured Geobacter sp.
AATATTTTCTCTGTGCCCTCTGTGACTCTGTGGTAAGGTTTGCAGGATTCAGGTGTTAAAACCGGATTATTGAAGTATAAGACGAGCTGCTGCAACATCCATAGTGATTTGATCCTTCAGCGCGGCTGCATCGGAAAATCTGCACTCTGAGCGCAGCCTTTGCACAAAGTGCATCTCAACCGAATGCTCATAAATCTGACGTGAAAAATCAAGCAGAAAGACTTCAATCGTACGCACGTTACCATCAAAAGTAGGGTTGCAGCCGATATTACAGACACCGTTTAAAGACTGCCCGTCAACTTCAGCTTTAACTGCGTACACCCCGTCTGCAGGGAGCAGTTCGTTGACGGTACATATATTTGCAGTGGGAAACCCGAGAGATGAACCAATTTTACGGCCATGTATCACTTTCCCGGAAATCTGGTAACAGCGGCCAAGAATCCTGCTCACCGCCGTCATATCGCCACTTGCAATGGCTTCTCTCGCCAGACTGCTGCTGAAAACTGACCCATCCTCTCCAATTGGGGGGAGATCCTCAATAGTAAAACCATTCAACACACCCAATCGCTCCAGTGTGCTGAAGTTACCCTCGCGCCCCCTGCCGAAAGCATAATCATGCCCGATGATAATATGCCGCATACCGAGTGGGGCGCTGAGAACGGTGAGGACAAAATCGCTTGCCGACAACCGGGAAAACTCTTTAGTAAAAGGGACAACAACCAGATAATCAATGCCGGCATTTTCAATCAGAGCGACCTTTCGATTAAATGTCGTAATCATGGATGGTGCGGATTCAGGTGACAGTATTTTCAACGGGTGCGGCTCAAATGTGACCACAACTGAAGGAATGCAACTAGCGCTGCTTCTCCGCTTCAAGTGAGCGAAAATCTCAGCATGGCCGCGATGAACGCCATCAAAATTACCAACGGTGATAATGGAAGCATCCAGAGTTTTATCATAGATGTCCATGCCCGATATAACACGCATTATATGTTCATCCTATTGTCGCAAGTTCCAGCCGTCTTCCCCAGCGCCGGAGCAGTTCATCTTGGAGCGGTACATTCGCCGGGGACGCCAGATCCGGATCAGCTTCAAGAAGTGCAAAGGCTGCCAAGCGTGCTCTTTCCAGCAGAGAGCCGTCACGCAAGATATTGGCAACACGAAAATCGGGCATCCCAGCCTGACGGGTGCCAAGGAAATCACCAGCGCCCCTGATTTCAAGATCTGCCTCGGCAATACGGAAACCATCACCGGTAGACTCCATAACCCGCAGGCGTTTTTCAGCATCTTCAGACATCTTTCCGGGCGACATCAAAATACAGTAAGACTTCTCTCGCCCGCGCCCTACCCTACCCCTAAGCTGATGCAGTTGAGAAAGGCCAAATCGCTCGGCATGCTCAATCACCATCATCGTTGCGTTCGGGACATCTATCCCTACTTCAATAACGGTAGTTGCAACCAGAATATGGAACTCCCCCGCAATAAAAGCGGCCATAACCGTTTCTTTTTCTACCGGAGTCAATCTGCCATGCAGCAGCCCGATATGCAAGTCAGGAAAAATATCGGTTTGAAGATGTTCTGCCATTATGGCCGCCGCCTTCAGATCGGTTTTCTCAGACTCTTCCACTAACGGATAGACAACGTAGATCTGTCGCCCCAGTCGGACCTGCTCGCGCATCATGTCATAAAGCTGGCTCCGTCTTGATTCAAAGAAAACCCTGGTCTCAATCGGGATCCTGCCGGGAGGCATTTCATCAATCACCGACAGATCAAGATCACCAAAAAGCGTCATTGCAAGAGTACGGGGAATCGGAGTGGCGGTCATGACAAGAATATCCGGATTACTCCCTTTCTTTTTCAGGATACCACGCTGCAGCACACCGAAACGATGCTGTTCATCAATAATTCCAAGACCAAGACGTGCAAATTCCACCTTATCCTGAATAACTGCATGAGTGCCGATAACGATACGGGCCAGACCACCGGCAACCCGCTCAAGAGCTTCCTTTTTCGCCTTTCCCTTGAGTGCTCCCGTTATCAGGAGTACCTCGATTCCCATCTGATGGCACCAACGGTGAATAGTGTGCCAGTGCTGCTCCGCAAGAATTTCAGTAGGCGCCATAATTGCCACCTGAAAATCGTTTTCAACCGCAATCAATGCCGCCATCAACGCCACAAGAGTCTTACCGCTCCCGACGTCTCCCTGAACCAGGCGGTGCATGGGATGGGGCGCCATCATATCGGCTTTGATTTCCGCCAAAACCCGGCGTTGTGCCGCAGTCAGCTCAAAAGGGAGGATTCGTACCAGCTCCTTCGTGTAGCGGTGGGTTACCTGAAAGGCGATCCCCTCTTCCATCGCAACTCCACGTTTTTTAAGAGCAAGCCCCAATTCCCAAAAGAAAAATTCGTCAAACGCAAGCGCTTGATGTGCTGGAGTGGCTCCGATATTCAGATCGGCAAGATCAGCTTCAGGTGACGGCGCATGAACGTGGCCGAGCGCCTCACGGAGGGACGGAAATCCGGCTGGGCAAAGTTCGAGAGGTATCAGGCTGTCAATATTTGTCAGAAATCCTGCTACCACTTCTCTCATAACCCTGCGCATCGTTTTCTGGTGGATCCCCTCCGTAAGCGGATAGACCGGAACGATCCGCCCGAAATTGGCCGGATCAGCCGCCAGCAATGAGGCAAGATCCTTCCCTTCCGGCAGCCACTCAACATCGGGATGATGCACTTCACGCTGGTAACCGAACTGACTCACCTCGCCGGTGAAAACGCCAATTCGTCCAATTTTCCAGGTACGTTTCATCCAGACTGCATTTGCGCTGAACCATTTGCAGACGATTGTACCGCTGTCGTCCTGAATCAGAACCTCGAAAACATTCCTGCCGCTCTTTGTCCTGGACGAATCGGCTGAAAGTACCGCTCCGGAAAATACCGCGCTTTGGCCTAGGCGGAGCGAAGAGATGCTGAAGAGTTGGCGCCGGTCTTCATAACGATGCGGCAATAAATAGAGAGCATCCTCAACTGTGTGAATATCCTTTTTTTCAAGCAGCTCAGCCAGTTTTGGTCCAATGCCCTTTATAAACTGAATACCGATACCAAGATTCTTGCGGGCAATTGCATCATTCAAACTTTTACCGGCAGTAATAACAGGTACAGTTGGCAATTCAGCAGCTACCCGAATCGGGCGAATAACAAGCTCCCCATTCACCTCTTCCAAAGAGAGAGAATCACCAGGGGCGATCGCCAATTTTTTCAAAATATCGGATGGAATTGTAATGGAGTTGCTTTCGGATAGCGTAACTGTTGGCATGTACAATCCTGTAGCATATAAGGATATCGTAATAAATCGCCCCGATTCTCTCAACTTCCACGAGAATACGGGGCAATTTCACTCAAAAAGCAGCATCAGTAAATCTTGATACCAACCATCAGCTCCCCACACGATAGTTTGGCGCCTCTTTTGTTATTGTAACGTCGTGAACGTGGGATTCTTTTAGTCCGGCACCGGTAATCCTGATAAAACGGCCTTTATCCTGCAACTCCTTGATGCTTCCACAGCCGGTGTACCCCATGCCGGAGCGGAGTCCGCCGAGCAGTTGGTGAATATTGGCCGAGAGCGGTCCACGCAGCGGCACCATTCCTTCAATTCCTTCCGGTACCAGCTTGACGTCATCGCCGACATCCGACTGGAAATAGCGATCCTTGCTGCCATCCTTCATAGCCCCGATCGATCCCATACCGCGATAGCTTTTGTATGTACGTCCCTGATAGAGTACGGTATCTCCCGGTGATTCTTCAGTGCCGGCAAAGAGAGACCCGATCATGATACAGTCGGCGCCGGCCGTTACCGCTTTGGGAAGGTCACCGGAATATTTGACTCCACCATCGGCAATAACCGGAATACCATATTTATGAGCCATGCGGGCACATTCATGAATCGCAGTAATCTGGGGAACTCCGACACCGGCAACGATGCGGGTCGTGCAGATGGAACCAGGGCCTATTCCGACTTTGATGCCGTCTGCACCGGCTTTAATCAGCGCCTCAGCCGCCTCGGCAGTGGCAATATTGCCGGCAACGATTTCCAGGCCCGGAAAAGTCGCCTTGGCACGCATTACGGCATCGATTACCCCTTGAGAATGCCCGTGAGCAGTATCAATCACGATCAGATCAACTCCGGCTTTCATCAATGCCTCAATACGCGCTTCCATTTCAGCAGTCGGACCCACGGCAGCACCTGTCCGCAGTCGGCCAAAGCTGTCTTTACAGGCAAAGGGATATTTCTTGACCTTCTCAATATCCTTAATGGTTATCAATCCCTTGAGGAATCGGTCATTATCAACCACCAGCAGCTTTTCTACCCTGGTATGCTTCAAATGCTCCTTCGCCTGTTCCAGAGTCGTACCGACCTCGACGGTAACCAGATTGCGCTTGGTCATCCGGGCGGAGATCGGCAGATCAAAATCGGTCTCAAAGCGGAGATCGCGATTGGTCAGAATACCGACAAGCTTACCGTTGGCCTTGGTGACCGGAACGCCGGAGATGCGATAACGCTGCATAATATCAAGAGCTTCGCTGATTTTCTGCGTCGGGCGCATGGTGATCGGATCAACGATCATCCCTGACTCGCTCTTTTTTACCTTGTCAACTTCATACGCCTGAGCCTCAATCGAAAGGTTCTTGTGAATAATGCCAAGCCCCCCTTCACGAGCCATACAGATAGCGGTACGGGCTTCGGTAACGGTGTCCATGGCTGCACTCACCAGAGGAATGTTGAGTGGTATGTTTCGGGAAATCCTGGTAGTAAGGCTGGCATCACGAGGGAGAATCAAAGAGTGGGCTGGTACGAGCAGAACATCATCGAAAGTAAGCCCTTCGGTAAGTTTATCATTGTGCATCAACAACTCCTTGCGGATAAAAATGTGTCAGATCTTCTTAAAGCTTTAAAACGCTTCAAAGTACCATTTCTTGTTTTTGCAGGCGTTTGTAGTAAAAATTCTGACCGTACAGTACGGCGATAGGATTGTGACCGGTGACCCGGTCTTTGACGATAAGGGTTGTCACTGGCGCAGTGGAGTGTTTGTTAAAAAGCATATCGTGACCGACACAAAGGCCGACGATGATGTTCATTTCTGTCCCCATCCGGTTGCAGATTTCGGCCTGGGCAATCGGATTGCAGGCCGGCTCAAATGTCCCCGGCCGCACCTTGTCAGTTTCTGCCAGACCGAGCTCTAGTTTGTCGATGCTGCCAGCCTTACAGCAGACGCTGATCGGCTCAAACCCTTGTGCAGTAAGAATTTTGGCTAGACGCTCCGATTCGTCCAAAAGCCCGATACAGGTTGCCATACCGATTTTTTTATAACCCATAAGCTTCGCAAAGGCGATCGTATCCTCTACTCTGGTCCAGCGGGCGTTGACGGCGTCACTCCCCGGCACCGGCTGATAGCAGAGCCCTTCGACCCGCGCGGCAACAAAGGCGATCTTCGCATCCTCACTGTCACCAAGATATTCATCAAATGATTCCTGCACGACATCGCCAAAGACATCAGACGGGCAGTTGCCCGGCTTGGGGGGCGCCAGAGCCGGATCACCGCTCCAGCAGTTTGTGGTGCCATGTTTCTGCCAGACAGAGCTGCACTTTGCACAGGTGACCGAAACTGTTTCTGACATTTGCGCTCCCTATACGACCATAGTATTAAATATTACGGCGACTTCCTGACTGACCTCTTCATACGCCTCGTCCAGCTCAGTGAGGAAATGTTCCATGCTCGGTGCAATATCCACTGGTGCATGCTCTGTTAAAATATCCCAGGCATTTTCTTCTGAATCTCCCGGAATACTCGCCTGGGCGACGCTTTCCGCAGTCACGTGCGATGAACAGTAAAAATCGGCAAGCGTTATAATTGCCGTCAGAAACGGATCCTCTGTAGCCAGCTTGGAACTGTGGTGAGAGGAGATTACGTCAGAGTAGACGGAGGGAAAGTTCCACCGCTGTGCCAGACAGAGACCGACTTCGCAGTGAGTTGTGCCGAAAAATTCATATTCAGCATCGTAGGTTGTGTTGCTGGTGTTCTCGATACTTTGCAGCATCCTTCCATATTCATCCTTGCAGTAATGCCCCAGAAAGACCTTGCCTATGTCGTGAACAATACCGACGAGATAGGCCTTTTCCATGTCAGAATATTTTACCTTACGGGCAATGAATCGGGATATAGCCCCGACGCTGAAAGAGTGGGTCCAGAATGCCTTCATATTAAATGGCTGATCCCTGTCCTTGAAACCTTCCACAAAATAACTGGTCAAAATCATTTCACGTACGCATTTAAAGCCGAGGAATATCAACGCGCGCTTAACCGAATCAATGGAATTGGCTGTGCGGTATAATGGCGAATTGACAACCTTGAGAACCTTGGCAGTAAGCACCACATCGGACAGCATCAGGTCGGCGATTTCATCAGGGTTGGAGTGCGGGTCGTCAAGCATTGATATCACTTTTGACACAATTGCGGGAATGGTCGGCAGATCGGTGGTATCCCTGAAAAGTTTGCGAGCCGTTATCATCATCGTTAATTTGTCCACAGTTAGCTCCTATTGTTAATGTAGTTCCAGCAGAGTCAGAAATTCATCTTCACCAAGAACAGCAACACCAAGCTCACGGGCTTTAAGCAGCTTGCTCCCCGCCTCTTCTCCTGCCACCAGGTAATCAGTTTTTTTGGAGACAGAACCTACCACATTTCCACCACGGTTTTCCACCTGTTTTCTGGCAAAATCGCGGGTAAAACGAGTTAATGTCCCGGTAAAAACAAAATTTTTACCACTGAGAGGGCCACCGACGGTTTTGATAACAACCGCAGGATCGACCCCGTACTCTCGTAACTGATCAATAACCGCCCGGTTATGAGGGTTGTTAAAAAAAGTTACGATGCTCTGGGCAACTGTTGCACCGATATCACGGACTGAAGTGAGCTCTTCAATTGTTGCCTTTTCAAGATTAGCGAGACTGCCATAGGCTTGCGCCAGAGATTTTGCGGTACGTTCGCCGACATGGCGGATTCCGAGAGCAAAAATGTACCGGCCTAAATCGCGTTTTTTGCTGGCATCGACTGCGGCTAGCAGGTTTGACGCAAGCTTGTCCCCCATCCGTTCAAAGCGCATGAAATCGTCTTTCGTAAGCCGATAGAGATCTGCAACCGTGCGAACCAACCCAAGCGCAAGGAGCTGTTCAACGACTTTATCTCCCAGACCTTCAATATCCATGGCGCACCGGGAGGCAAAGTGCTTGATCGATTCGCGAATCTGCTGCGGGCAGGAGATTCCGATACAGCGGATCGCCACTTCTCCGGCGATCCGGACAACGGCAGAGCCGCACTCAGGGCAACTCTGCGGTGGCTCCACCGCGCGCTCTGTTCCGTTTCTCCGCTCCGGTACAACTCTGACAACTGCAGGGATAACGTCGCCAGCCCGTTCAACAATAACGGTATCACCGATCCGGATATCTTTAGCCGCCATTTCGTCCCAGTTGTGCAGTGTGGCGCGGGAAACGGTCACCCCGGATATTTCGACCGGCTTGAGTTGGGCAACCGGCGTAATGACTCCGGTGCGTCCGACCGACAGCAGAATATCCTCAAGCTCTGTTTCAGCCTGGCGAGGCGGAAATTTACAGGCGATCGCCCACAACGGTGCGCGACTCTTATCGCCAAGCTCCTGCTGCAACTGAAACGAATCGACCTTAATAACCGTGCCATCAATTTCATACAAAAGTGATTCCCTCATACCGTTCATCTCATGGTAGTACGCCACCGCTCCATCAACGCCGTTAACGTGCCGGGTCATCGGGTTCACCGGGATTCCCCATCGAGATACAGTTTGCAAAAAATCATGCTGGGACGAAAATGATGCCCCTTCGACGCGACCAGGTGCGTAACAGTAGATCGAAAGCGGGCGGCGCGCAGTAATGCGCGGGTCGAGCTGGCGTAATGAACCGGCTGCGGCATTACGTGGATTTGCAAATGGGGGTTCGCCGTTCTCTTCCCGTGCTTGATTTATTTTTTGAAAGGCATCCAGCGGAAGAAACACTTCTCCGCGAATTTCCAGGCGTGCAGGCACTCCTTCACCGGTCAAGCGGAGCGGCAGACTACGAATAGTCCTGATATTCTGTGTGACATCTTCGCCGGTAACACCATCACCCCGGGTTGAGGCAACTGCCAGCAGCCCCTGTTCATACACCAATTCTACCGCCAGGCCATCCATCTTTGGTTCACACATATATGACATTACGGCGCTATCTGCTAGGCCAAGCTCTTTTTTAATCCGGGTATCCAGCTTTGCTCTGATCTCATCTTCGTTAAACGCATTTTCCAGCGAAAGCATCGGGATTCCATGCGTAATTGTCCGAAAACGGGCGACCGGTGCTCCCCCAACCCTCTGCGTGGGGGAATCCGGTGTTACAAGCTCAGGGTGCTGTTCTTCAAGCGCCGTCAGTTCGCGAAACAGCTTATCATACTCTGAATCGCTTATCTCCGGAGCGTCTGACTGGTAGTAAAGGCGATTGTGGTGTTCGAGGAGAATCCGGAGCTCCGCCCCCCTTTTTTCGGCATTCGGACTTTGTTCAACTGTTTCAGGAAGAGAGAGTTGCATCGATTTCCTCACAGGAGTGATTGACTTCACGGCAAGGTACAGTATTATGCTGACAAATTCAACTTATACGGGGTAACAGAACAGTATGAATAAATCGCAGCTAAACCTTCTCAACTCCTGGTTCGACCGCTATGTCGAGCCGTTTCTGGTCACTGACGAAGAAGGAGCAAAAAATATCCAACTAAAAATCAAGCATACCCGCAAGGTGTGCGAGGCGATGGCACACCTCTCCTCCGGTGAAAATCTATCGGAGAACGAGTCGCATATCGCCTCAGCCGTTGCCCTGCTCCACGATGTCGGACGCTTCCCCCAGTATCGGCGCTGGCGCACCTTCCGCGACAGTGAATCAGACAACCATGCCCGCCTGGCCATTGATGTCATACGGGATGAACAGGTTCTGGCAGACATAGACTCATCCGAACAGATGCTGATCGAGGAGGCCGTCCGCTTTCACAATCTGCTGGAACCTCCCGCCAACTTTAAGTCTCCCACCAGACGCTTTATCAACCTGATTCGGGATGCCGACAAACTCGATATCTGGCGGATTTTTGTCGAACTGCTCGCACAGCCTCCGGAGGAACGCGCCTCCGCCGCCACCCTCGGGCTTCCAGATCTTCCTGAAAATGTCTCCGACGCCTGCGTCGCTGCGCTGAACTCCGGCACTGTCGTCCGTCTTAACACCACCAACTTTTTCAATGACTTTAAGCTGCTGCAGATTTCGTGGGTCTACGACCTGAACTCTGTCACAGCACGACGGTTACTGCTTGAAAGTGGCTATATACCGGAACTGGCTGACACCCTGCCGGAACGCCCTGATATTCGCGAGGCGGTAGCCAAGGCACTTATCTCGCTTTCAGCTTGACATATTCGCAGCTACTTTACACAATACCGTACCGAATTTGCCAAAAGGAGATTTAGATGCCTGACCGTTGCCTCATACCTGCCGATAAACTCCGCTGGAACTGCGACCCGGAACTCCTCGGCTTTGAAACGACTTCAGAGCTCCCTGAATTTAATGATGCGATAGGGCAGAAGCGGGCTCTCCGATCGATTGAATTCGGTCTCGAAGTCGATGGCCCCGGTTTTAACATCTACATCTCCGGCGAGACCGGAACCGGTAAAGCATCCACCATCGCCAGCATCCTCAGCAAGAGAGCTAAAAGCGAACCAAAGCCTAACGACTGGGTGTATGTCAATAATTTTAAAGATTCTGATTCGGCTATCTCGCTTGATCTTCCCGCCGGATTGGGGAGCGAATTGTCGGCTGACATGAAGGAGCTGATCGAGGCTTTCCGCAAAGACATCCCAAAAGCACTTGAAAGCAGTGAGTATGAAAACAGACGGTCAGAACTGCTTGAGAGTTATCAATCCGCAACAAACGATCTTTTTCAGGAGTTGGAAAAAGTTTCCGAAAAGCTTGGGTTTTCACTGCAGCGCACCGTCTCGGGACTGGTCATCGTACCTCAGAAATCGGGACGCAACTATACCCAGGAAGAGTATGAGGCCCTCAACGAAAAGAAACGACTGAAGCTTGAGAAACAGGGGAAAGAGCTGACGGAACGGCTGAACGACGTCCTCCGTCAGGTGCGTGAGCAGGAGAAGAGCACAAAAGAGGCTCTATCACAAGCCGATAGGGATATCGGGATGTCCTGCCTGGGGCATCGTCTTGATCCGCTTAGAGAAAAATACTCTGATCTTGCGAAAGTTATCACATATCTGGAGTCTGTCCAGGAGGACATTCTCAACACACTTGAGGATTTCAAGCCGCAGTCGACACAACCCCAGATTCCGGGCATCAAGATGCCGCGCCAGGAACCGACTTTTGACCGCTATCAGGTGAATCTGCTGGTAGACAATAAGAGTTGTGACGGTGCTCCGGTCATATTTGAGTCCAACCCGACGTATAATAACCTCTTTGGACGGATTGAGCATGTCATGCAGTACGGCGGTGTCGCGGTAACCGATTTCACCATGATTCGTCCCGGCGCACTACATCGCGCCAACGGTGGTTATCTGGTGATAAACGCTCGTGAAGTGTTGATGAATCCATTTGTCTGGGACTCCCTGAAGCGCTGTATTCGTAATCATGAAATCAGGATTGAAGATGTTCTGGAGCAGTACCGTTTCATGACGATGGTTTCGCTCAAGCCGGAACCTGTCCAGATGCAGGTTAAAATTGTCATGATCGGCACTCCCTGGATTTATTACCTGCTTTTTCATCTTGATCCCGATTATCGCAAATTTTTCAAGGTAAAAGCTGAATTTGACAGTCGCATAGCCAGAACCCCAGAAATAATGCACGATTATTCTCTCTTTGTCGCCAGCCATTGCCGCTCTGAAGGGTTGCTGCCGTTTCACAAAAGTGGTGTCGCGGCTCTGCTGGAACATACAGCACGGATGGCTGACGACCAGGGCAAACTGTCATCACAGTTTATGGAAATTGCTGATTTTATACGAGAAACCAGCTTCTGGGCTTCGAAAACTGGCCGCACCATAATCAGTGGCGATGATGTTCGTGCGGCTGCAGAAGAGAGTCTCTATCGGGTAAACCGAATTGAAGAGCGGATACAGGAGATGTACAATGACGGCATAATCATGGTTGACACTTCCGGCGCCGTTGTCGGGCAGATCAACGGCCTGTCGGTTATTGACCTCGGAGATCACAGCTTCGGTCGCCCGACCCGGATCACCGCATCGGTCTACACCGGGCAGGACGGCATGGTCAACATCGAACGTGAAGTCAAACTTTCCGGGCCTATCCATGACAAAGGTGTCCTGATCCTGACCGGCTACCTGGGAGGTACCTTTGCAGCCGAGCGGTCGTTGTCATTATCAGCGTCAATCTGCTTTGAGCAGTCTTATAACGGCATTGAAGGCGACAGCGCCTCTTCCACTGAACTCTATGCACTTCTGTCGGCTCTGTCCGGCGTCCCCATCAAACAGGGAATTGCAGTGACCGGAAGCGTCAATCAGCGAGGTAAAATTCAGGCGATAGGTGGCGTAAATCAGAAGATCGAGGGATTCTTTGAAGTCTGTCGATCGCAGGGGATGACCGGAAAACAGGGGGTTATGATACCAAAATCAAACGAGCGGCACCTCATGCTGCATGAACGTGTAATTGAGGCGGTCAATGCCGAAAAATTTCATATCTGGAGTGTAGAAACAATAGAGCAGGGAATTGAAATACTTACCGGCGTCAAAGCGGGGCAACGGGATAAAAATGGCAAGTTTTCCAAAGGTTCCGTATATCAGTTGGTTGACGACCGTTTGCAGGAGATGGCAGACAGGCTGAGGGAACAGAAGCAGAAACCGAAGGCAAAGAAACGGGCGGTATCAAAAAAAACAGAATAATAAATTCAATTGGGAGGGAATGTGCCTATCATGGGTATAGAGTGGAGAGAATCATTGGCAATCGGCGTTGAAGTTATCGACAATCAGCATAAGGAGCTGATACGACGTTTTGACCGGCTCCTGGTTGCATGTCAGGAAGGTAAAGGGACTGAAGAGCTGAAGAAATTGCAGCTTTTTCTTGCGGAGTACGTGAAAACCCATTTCAACGATGAAGAGGCTCTTCAGATTAAGAACCGATATCCGGGATATGAAGCTCATCGCGCGGAGCATATCTCTTTTACTGAGAGCCTTAACAAACTGAATCTGGAAACTGAGGCAGAGGGTGTTTCCGCTTACCATGTTGTCGAGACCAACAGTATGCTTCTTAAATGGCTGCTGAACCACATTTCAAAAGTTGATGCAGAGCTGGGTACGTTTCTTAAATCCTGCGCACCATAATAAACCAGGCAGAGGTGCATGATAGCACCTCTGCCTGCTGCGTTATATTAGACGCAGTCTGCTCGCCAGAGGCACTCTTCCTGACCGCATTCTGAGGCTTTTCCGGTCTCAAAGCAGATATCATTCATCTCCGCTGCCTGTATTGCTCGCACCAGTTCAGCTTTTTTTAGCTTGCCAATTTTTATGTCGTACCGCTTTGCAATTTCCTTAATTTCGTCCAGTTTCATTTTTAATCTTCCTTTGTTTTTTGTATTAGGCTGTTATTCCTGTAATTATCTGCAGCGCCTCACGATATTTGTCGGCGGTTTTATCAAGAATCTCCTCCGGCAATTCAGGTGCCGGAGCACATTTTCCCCAGTCAAGCGTCTCAAGATAATCACGCAGAAACTGCTTGTCAAAACTAGGCTGCGCCCCACCCGGTTGATACGAGTCCTTCGGCCAGAAGCGGCTTGAGTCAGGAGTCATACATTCATCAATGATGATCAACTCACCGTCGTACAGACCGAATTCAAATTTGGTATCCGCAATAATAATACCTTTTTCAAGTGCCATGTCACGTGCACGGGTATAAATTTTCAGGGTATAATCCCGTGCTTTTTCGGCTAAATCTTGACCACAGAGCGCCACCATCTTATCAAACGAAATTGTTTCATCGTGTTCGCCTAGATCTGCTTTGGTTGAAGGGGTGAAGATCGGCTCAGGAAGACGATCTGACTCTTTGAGACCGACCGGCAGCTTAATGCCGCTTATTTCTCCCGTAGCCTTGTAATCCTTCCAACCGGAACCGGAGAGGTATCCGCGCACGATACATTCAACCGGAAGCGGCTTTGCTTTTTTTACCAGCATCGAACGCCCTTCGAGAATGTCTGCATACGGCTGGCATTCGGATGGATAATCGGCAACATCAATCGAGATGATGTGGTTCGGAACAATATCTTCCATCTGGCTGAACCAGAAGGCAGAAATTTGTGTCAGCACAAATCCCTTATCCGGGACAGGCTCATTCATAATCACATCAAAAGCGGAGATCCTGTCTGATGTCACTAATAGCAGTGTTTCACCAAGATCATAAATATCACGCACTTTACCGCGAGCCACCAGCTTCAGACCGGGAAAATCGGTCTGCATCACAAGTTTTGACATATAGGCCTCCTATTTATCGGCGAGAAGCGCCGGATTAATTTCAATTTTCGCTTTTTCCCGTAATCCCTTAGCCCATTCGGCCAC
>CAYQMO010000105.1:0-12327 GCA_964418315.1 uncultured Geobacter sp.
ATAAAGCAAAAGAATGAAACTTAACGAAATGGGCAATAACGATGTTAGAGAAACATGCCATAAAGCCGGGACAGTCAATAGAGTTGCTCAAAGAGCTGCATATCCTTACACGGGATGGCAAACTGAACCAAGACAGCAGGCGTAAACTCAAGCAGATTAACCACCTGTACCAGTTTATTGAGCCGCTTCTGAAAGAGATCCAAAGCATTCATAATGATGTTACGCTGGTGGATCACGGAGCTGGAAAATCTTACCTCGGCTTCATTCTGTACGACCTGTTTTTTAAATTACACAATGACAATTCACGTATATTCGGCATTGAAACACGAGATGAACTGGTTGAAAAATCGCGGTTGCTTGCAAAGAGACTTGATTTTCCCCGCATCTCTTTTTTAAACATCTCCGTTGCCGACTCCATATATTCTGACGTCCTGCCACCAACTGCAGATATTGTTACCGCGCTGCACGCTTGCGATAGCGCTACCGATGACGCAATACATTTTGCTCTCAAAAAGAATGCCCGTTTTATTGTGCTTGTCCCATGTTGTCAGGCTGAAGTGGCTGCTGTGCTACGGAAAAATAAATCCGCATCATTTTCTGCAAACAGCCTGACAGAAATATGGCGGCACCCTCTGCATACCCGCGAATTCGGCAGCATGGTCACAAATGTCCTGCGCTGTCTGCAACTGGAAGCACACGGGTATCAGGTTACCGTAACTGAACTGGTTGGTTGGGAGCATTCCATGAAGAATGAACTGATTATTGCCCGTTACGAGGATCTGCCAAGTCGGCGCCCCGCAGAGCGCCTGAATGAGCTGCTTAACAGCCTGGGGCTTATGGAAATAAGTCAGCGCTTCTTCACTCCCTTATAGCTTCTCACCCTGCTGAACCGCCCAACATCTCGATTCTGCGCGTATTCCAGTCAAGAACCGCAGTGTGACGGATCATCTTTCCGGCAAGATCCGGGAATTCACTCTCTATCACTTCAGTAGCAAATTTTGACAGAAAATTAGATTTCATCGCAGCGCGGGCGCGGTCAACGCCGATTTCATCATACGGCACCGACGCAAGCAGCAGAAAACCGTCGTCCGGAATTCTGCCGTCCGCCATATTGCTTTCGATAATTGCCGCCGCTTTCCGGATCGGATCGGCCAGATTGGGGCTGTACGGCCCGACAATCAGCGCCAGGTTTGGGGTATGGAGAAAATCAAAGCCACGCCCCAGACAGATCATCCACTCCCGGTGTTCCACAACCAGTGTCCGTCGCTCCTGGCGCAATCCTTTAATATGGGAAAGGTTACCGGCCAGCAACGGCAAAAGGTCGTTCCGCAGGTCGCCCGGCATGTCATGAAAACGGGTTGCCAGCTCTGCCATAAGTTCGTCCACCGTAATGTCACCTGACAGATCAAGAATCCGGCCATCGGAACTGTGCAGCAGCAGTGCATCCTCATCAGTCTCAAAACCGCAGATGAGGGGATAAACGCTACCGTGAGCCGCGCCAAATATCGCTTCCATCTGGCTCTGAATCTGACGGGTATGAGCAATTGCCGCTTCAGTATCACAGTTAAAACCGGAACAGCCGCGATGAACATCACCGCGTGAAAAGTGGTAGGTGATCAGGATCAGAATTCGCCTGCCTCTTCTCACCATCCGTTGGACATACTGCGCCAGTACTTCGCCAAGATGCGGCCACCCCATATCAAACATCCCGCCGAGATTGCGGAACGGCTGGATGATGCCGGGCGGAGTGTTGGTGGCAACCGGAATGTTGATCCTGCCATCCATGCATTTCATGACGGCTATGGCGGTCGGATGCAGGGCAAGATAGCGCTCCCGGGCGAGAAAAGCTTCCGGAGCACAGTATTCGACCGAGTATCTCTGCGCCAGATCAAACACCCAGTTTATGCGCTTAGCTATCGGCTGTTCGTTAATTGTGCCGGCCTGGTTCATGGCGAGTTCTCCATTTCATATTAGAAGTAGCTGGTTGCCAACAGCACGATCAAGGTAACCAGAGTATAGAGCACATACTGCTGAAGAATGCCGCTCTGCAATCTGCGAAAACCTGCAAAACGCGCATAGACGCGGGTCAGGGCCGGTATGTACAGCAACTCCAGCACCGCTTCCGGAATATGACTGACAAAATGGGATCTGCGGGGGAAAAGTCCTGTGATTCCTTCCGGTTGATGATTCTGAGGCTTGAGTACAAAAGCAAAAAGAGAGGTCAGCATTTCTGCAAACGATGAAGCGCTATACTGCATTCGGGGTGCCGGACGCTGATATCCGCACCCCCAGGTGACCGTTTCACTGGAGACACTCCCCGCCAGGCGACGACGATACCAGAGAGCTATGAACGCGATTAGTAAGAGCAGCGCCACTCCGCAAAGCGTTATCATTGTCGTCGGCACCAGCTCCTGTAGCGATAGCCCCGCCGTCGTGACAGTTGCCGGAAGAATTGACAGAGCGACAAGCTGGAGCGGCCTGGTTATCGCGCCAGGCACCAGACCTATTGCGACGCAGAGCAATCCAAGCAGCAGCATCGGCAGCAGCATCTGCCACCCGGCTTCATGCTCTGCGACATGAGCCTCTGACCGGGGAACTCCCAGGAAAATGATACCGTACACCTTGACAAAGCAGGCTACAGCCAACCCGCCGACAAGAGCCAGCGCCGGTGTCGCAAGCGCCGCAGCAGCTACCGCCCTCCCCTCCCCCTGAATCCCGTGGAAGAGGCCGAGGTAAATCAGAAGCTCGCTGATAAAGCCGTTGAGCGGCGGCAGACCGCAGATAGCCACCGCGCCAACCCCGAACAGCGCTGCCGTGTAGGGGAGCTTTCTGGCCACCCCACCCAACAGGTCGATTTCACGACTTCCGGTAGCATGGATGACTGAACCGGCTCCCAGAAAGAGCAGCGCTTTAAAGGTGGCATGGTTAAGAACATGCAGCAGCGCTCCGCTCATACCGAGCAGCATCATCGCCGTAGAGCCGACCTTCTGCCCGACCAGCGCAACGCCTAGTCCCATGAAAATGATACCGATGTTTTCGATGCTGTGATACGCCAGCAGCCGTTTTAAATCATGCTGGCCGATCGCAAAGGCGACGCCGACCACTCCGGAAATTACACCAAGGATAAGTACGGCGCCACCCCACCAGAGCGGTATATCGTGGAAAAATGAGAGAGTCCGAATCAGGCCATACACCCCGATTTTGAGTATTACACCTGACATGGCGGCCGAGACGTGACTGGGGGCATTGGCGTGTGCTGACGGTAGCCAGATGTGGAGAGGCATGATGCCTGCCTTCAAGCCGAAAGCAAACAGGGCAGCCAGAAATATTGCGGCAGACATACCGGAAGAAGCATTTAGTGAAGCAGTCGCCGGGAACAGCCAGGAGCCGCTAAGCAGGTTCAAGAGAGGAAAGAGTGCAAAAAGGCCGAGTGTCCCGGTGTGGGTCGTAATCATGTAGAGGATACCGGCTTCACTAACCTCCGGTTTTTCATCTTCAGTCGAGACAAGAAAGTAGGCGGCAAGCGCCATGACTTCCCATGCGAACAGGAAGCTGATGCCGTCTCTGGCCAGCACAACAGAGCTCATACCGGCGGTCATAATACCGAAAAAGAAAGTCATTTTACGCACGTTTGTTAAATGGCGATCAGCATGCCAATAGGATCGCGCGTACAGTGCGGAGCAGCCGGAGATGAGGAAAATTGGAAGAATAAACCAGGCGGAGAGTGGATCAACGCCAAAGCGGGCCGGCCCGAACGGAAGTGTCCAGGGCAGTTCAAATTGCATCGTGCTTTCGGTGAGGAGTACCAGAGCCGAGCCGGTTAATCCGGCGCATGAAGCGACAAGGAGAATTGTAATTGATAACAGTTGAGCCCTGGCTGCGGACTGCAGCCAGGGGAGCAACAACGGAACACCGGAAACAGCGGCCAGTAGCGTGGCAATAAAAATCAGGGAACTCGGGGCGATCAACTCCTCCGCCATAGTGCGGCTACCTCCGTATTGTGGTATCCTCCAACGCACGAATCGTGGTCATTATTTCGTCTTCACTGTTGGCGCGATGAAGCAGTTCCTGAAAGGGGTGATCATGCAGCAGAAAAGCAAGTTTTGCGAGTAGTTGCAGATGCGCCTTGACATTTGGGGTCACTAGCGTAAAGAGAATCGTCACCGGCAATCCGTCAACCGCATCAAAGTCTATCGGATTTTTAAGGAAACAGAGGCTTATGGCAGACTCACCGGCCGGACCGACAATCGGGCTGCGCACGTGCGGGATGGCAATACCGTTGCCGAGTGCTGTAGAACCTAACGCTTCCCGCGCAAGAAGGGTCTGCAGCAGAAAATCAGGATCAAGGCCGGTGGGGAGATGAAGCCGTAAAACAACTTCTCGTAGAACAGATTCGGGAGTATCACCCGGCAGGCCGTAAAAAATACCGCCTAACTGAAGCGCATCAGAAACTGAGGTCGCACGGTTCTGATCGTTATGAACCACAAAAATTTCCGGCGGGATAGAAATCCCGGTTGTCGTGGCCCATTCCAGCAGGTCAACCCTGTTTATACGATATCGGTCATCCTGCTTGTGCGCAGGAAGCCCCATATCTTTAATCCAGAACAGCACCGTTTTTTCATTCACGCCGACAGCATCGGCAAGCTCGGCTACTTTTAAAAACATTCCAGGAATCTCCAGACTGTTTCGCATATTTATCGCCAACAGTTGGTTATTCTGACTGACGCGCTGAGAACGATATGATAGTACAATTAATTTGTACAGGCCACAACATACTGAATTTAAGATTTAAAGTCACCAAATATATTCCTTTGCAATCTCGCGTTTGTCCTTGCCGGAAAGTATATGCATTATCCTTAGATGCTTCAGTTTTTGAGGAGATAATGATCCCAGCGGAATATAAACTATTTTGCGATCCTGACGGGCACTCATCTGTTTGAAAATGCTGCGAGGCGGTTTTGTCGCCACATAGACCACATGTTTTTCGATTGAGTAATCGAGTGCGGCCATCAACAAAACTTCTGATCTGCTTTTTGCCATCTGATAATCGGGGTCATGCCAGACGTCCATCATACGACGTGGCGGATATGAGAGTAGAAAACCACCGTATTCGCAGCGGCAAATTCCGGGACCAACTATATTTTCGGCTGGATCAGTTGCATAAAATGCCATATCTGATTCCTGGTCATGCTCACCTAACCAGGTCATGCGATATGGGAAGCGCTCTTTTTTGTGATCCTCATCAAAAATTACAACAAGGCATCCCACGCCCCCTTTTGCTCGTTGCTGCTCTCTCACATAGATATTACCTTCGTGGATGTTACGCAATGTTTCCCGCATATCAATGCCATCCAGGAGTGATGTGCTGAATTTTTCACTACGGCTCAGTTCCTCTGAAAGCTGCATACTCCCTTTGAGTTTAAGAAAACGACCGTAGTTTTCAATGGCGATGTCCTCTTCCGGATAGGAGCAGATCGATGGATCATCGAAACTCTCCAGCCACTCACCGGGACGTTTTTCCCGCTTTCGCTTGAGTAGCCCAATTCGGGAGAGGCTCTTGTTCCGTTTCTGCCTCGGTCTGAAGCGGATGTGACGACTGCCGCCCCAGATATCTTCCGGAGAGATGCTGATAGTGGCAAGATCGCTGTTTTCTGATTGCCACGGATAACATGTCGACAAGCGCCAAAGTGCATGGGCAAAATTGTCATCGATACAACCCCTGGCCGCCGCAAGCAGTTGAAATAGATCTGGCAGCAGCATGTCATCCTGCAACGCATAATTGCGGGAAAAGCGGAAGAAAGCTCTTTTCTGCCATATATGCAGGGTTTCCCCTGTCTCTTGACGATAGTGTTTGGCTGTTTGACAAAAAAGGTGATAGATCAGGCGTTGGCGGTCAAGAAAGGAGTCTTCCCTCCCAAGTTGCCTGGCGGCTCTGAGGATGGCGTTACTCATGAGTTTATCTTCCGGAATTTCCTGTTTACCGCCACGGATCAGTTCCAGTGCATGGAAACTTTTACGCAGACCGGTGCCGCTTTCTTTGGGTTCTTCAGGAAGAGAACTTCGGCGATGTTCATAGACTGCAGAGAGAAAGGGGAACTCGGCAAGAATTTCGCGACATGATTCCGGATGCAGGTTCCAGAGTTTTATGTCATTGCGCCGGATACGCTCCAGTGGCTCTGCTTGCGGAATATTGAAGAGAGACTTGACTCGATTCAGGTGTGCCATGCCGCAGACGAACAGAATCCGGTGATACTTTTCAGCCAATCCCTTCAGCCGGAATGCCATACCCTGTTCACGACGTCGATCTTCAAGGCATGGAATCTCCTTGGAACTATATTTTTGGTATTCGCGGTAGTAGGTTTCCAGGCCGATACGGCAGATACTGTAGGAATCCGGAAGTCGTTCGTTGTGCCTTGGATAGCTATCGGTATCAACATCTATAAAATATAGGGGCAGATTAAGTTCTAATGCCCTTCTTGCAGCCTCAACCAAAGGGTCGGCCGGTTCTACCAATAGATAGACCGTTCCGCTATTTCCCTGATCTGACTCTTTCTTAAAGTTTGTCTCATAGCTGATAACTGAAATTTCCGGAAGTCGGCGGATCGCTCTTGTAAAAGCGGATTCAACGGTGGAGGGGAGTTCAATAGCCACTGCATCAGGGAGCAGATGATTAAATGCCATGCGAACAAGCTGAGCGAATTCCATGCGGTAATGCAGAACCGGCAAGGCGTGGATTGGACCGAATCTTTCCAGATAGAGTCGTTGCGGCATTGCTCAATCCAGGTAGGGCAGTGCTTCGTTTCCAAGAATACGCGAAACAGCAAGTCTTAACAGATCTAATGGCGGAGCTCCACCCGCTGCGGACATTTTGAGTGCATAACGGGCAATGTTAATGCCGTCCCTTACGGAATAAAGTTCATCATTCTTATGGGCACGCTGTAGAAATTTCACCACATACTTCAAAATCTCATTATCGGCAAAGGGCAGGTTCTCCGTAAGGATGGTCAACTCCTCATCGGCCTCCGGAAAGTCGATATAAATCTGTGGTTGCAAGCGTGAGTGGATGTACTCCGGAACCTCGAAAGTCGAAGAGTCTTCATTCATGGTGACTACTATTCGAAAATCGCGAGTTGCAGGGATACGCAGTCCGGTTACTACAGATTCAACATAACGGCGGTCATCCAAAAGCGGAGCCAGTGAAGCCCACGCTTTTTCACTCATGCGGTTACCTTCATCCAGAATCAGTATTCCACCTGTAAGCATTGCCGACACAAGAGACGATGCAGCGTATTGAATCTTTCCGTCGGGGCCGATCACTGGTGTGACAATCAGATCCTCCGGTCGTGTGTCCATTGTTGCCTGAAACAGATAGACCGGTCGGTTCAGGCGCCTGGCAGCAGCGTATGCCAGAGTGGTTTTTCCTACACCTGGCTTGCCAATCAGGCGTGGATTGAAAGGAATGTCCCGTTCGTTAATAACCATCCAGGCAGCCAGAAGTTGCAGAAGCAGTTCGTCCTGCCCAACCCACTGCAGGTTCAATTCTACCGGTCTGGCGAGTGTGAGTTTTATACCGTCAAGAGTTATCTGATTCATGTTTATTGCTCCATATTGACTGTCAACTCGTGGCGCAGCGCGTGGGAACGAGAAACTACCGATAGGCGTTTAATAATCTCTGTCACGGCAGGTAGACCTGTTCATTCTTCGGCACATACCAGTGGTTCTGGTTGTGGCCGATACCGGCAGGGGCAGGCTCAACTCCCCGAATGCGCGAACTGACAACCGGAAGAGCGTCCGGTACATACAAGAACGTGTATGGCTGTTCATCAGCCAGAATCTCCTGAATTCTAAAATAGGCTCGTTTGCGCTTTTCAATATCAAAGGTGTTGCGCCCTTCAACCAACAGGCGGTCAACTTCAGGGTTATTATAGCCTATAAAATTCAGTTCACCCGGCTTGTTTTTACTGGAGTGCCAGATATCGTACATATCGGGATCCTGAGAAATGCTCCAGGCGAGCATGACTACTTCAAAATTGCCTTTATTGACAAATTCCTTCAGAAACGCCGCCCATTCGACAATCCGGATCTTGACGTCGATCCCGACCTGGCGCAGGCGCTGCTGCACTATCTGAGCCGTCATGAGGCGCTGCTGGTTCCCCTGGTTGGTCAGAATGGTAAATTTAAAGGGCTTGCCATCCTTAACCAGAATTCCGTCACTGTTTTTCTCTTTCCATCCCGCCTCTGCCAGCAGCTCAGCAGCATGCTTTGGGTTATAGTCAACATCTTTTACCGCCGGATTGTAGGCCCAACGTCCAGGGACGATCGGACCGTGCGCCTTCTGCCCCATGCCGAATAACACCCCCTGGATCAGCTCATCCTTGTTGATGGCAGCGGTCATGGCCTGACGAATGCGCTTGTCTCCGAAGAGCGGATGGCGGAGATTGTAGCCCATATAGAGGTAACTGGATGACGGATAGCGGTATTTATTGAAACGGCTGGTGAAGCGGGTTGTCTGGGTCTGGCGCGCGTACTGAACCGGTGTCAGGCTCATCAGGTCGATAGCGCCCGCCTTCAGTTCCATATACATCGTAGAGCTGTCGGGAATAATGCGGTATATGAAACGATCAATATATGGGCGCCCTTCGAAATAGTCGTTGTTCGCTTCAAGTACGATTTTCTGTCCGGACACCCACTCTTTGAAGCGATACGGCCCGGTGCCGACAGGTTTTCTTGCCAGAGGGCTTTTGGTGATATCCTTCCCCTCCAGAAGGTGAGCCGGAAGAATGTTCATACCCCACGATGCCAGAGCCGGCGCAAACGGTTCTCCATATTTCACACGGATCGTAAAGGCGTCAGGCGCTGTAATACTTTTTACCTGTTTGAAATCTTCTGCATAAGCGGTGGGAGTTTTAGGATCAATCGTGACCTGATAGGTGTACAGCACATCTTTTGCCGTAAACCTGGCACCGTCATGCCAGGTGACACCGTGGCGTAAATGGAAGGTGATGGTGAGACCATCAGAGGAAATATCGAATGTTTCAGCCAGATCGCCGACAATCTGAAGGTTTTTATCGTACTTGATGAGTCCGTTATAAACCTGACCCGCCACAGCGTGAGAAGAAGCATCTGTTGCAAGAAGGGGGATAAGTGTCGAAGCTTCACCGATTGTACCCTCAACAAGAGAATCACCGGTTGCCGGAACAGCAGAAGATGAACTGGATGCGGCAGTTGTAGCGGGTACGGCAGCATTCTCTGTACGGCTACATCCGGTAAAAACAACGCTGAAGAGGAGGGCCATCAGCAGGGAGCGAACTCCGGATGATGCTGTCATTTTTCGTTATGCTCCCCTTTAAGCTTATGAATCTTTTCGATAAGCACCTTGCGTTCCGGCGCTAATTCAAGTGCCAGTTGATACTGCTTCAGAGCTTTTCTGATGAGACGACGTGCTGCATACACATCACCAAGGTGTTCAATTACGGTAGGATCATCGTTTACCAGCGCAATAGCTTCTTCAAGAGCTTCACTCGCTTCATCATAGCGCTTGAGCTTATAATAGACCCAGCCGAGGCTGTCCAGTATGAAGGCATCACGAGGACGGATTGCAAGCGCCTGTTTGATCAGGTCAAGAGCCTCCTCAAGATGAATACCCATTTCGGCGTAAGTATAGCCAAGATAATTGAGAGCCTGCGCATCTTTCCGATCAAGCTTCAAAACCTGTTTCATCCGTTTTATTGATTCAGTCCGCTTACCGAGCTTGTCGGACAGAACACCAACTCGAAAGTGAAAGCGAAGTTCCTTCTGAAAATACTCCTCATGTTCAAGCAGTATATCCAGAGCAGCCTGTGGTCGATCAATTGACTCATACAGAGATGATAGATTCAGATACAACTCAAGGTTGCGCCGGTTTGCGGCAATCTCATCCGTAAGGAGAGCAATGGCAGCATCTACCTTGCCAAGTTCTTTCAGTATCAATGCTCTATGACTGACCGATTCATAAAACTGTGGTGAGTTTCGGGAAATCTTGCCAAACTCAGATAATGCTTTGTCGAGTTCTTCATTTTCTTCGTAGGCAAGACCAAGATAGATCCGAATATTATCAGCAGTTGAATCTTTTTCAAGCATGTCGGTAAAGACTGCAATTGCTTCATCATACTGTTCGAGTTCGAGGTGAACCAGACCTATTTTCCTGGTTGTTTCATGGCCGCCGAGGCCTGCTTGAGCGGCAAGTTGAAGATATTTCAGCGCCTCCTGAAAACGGCGCTGCTGGAGTAACAACTGGATAAGTCGCTGCAGTACGGCAGGACGTTGTTCATCCTCCTGGTCAACTAGCGACCGGTAGGCCTCAATGGCCACCGGATATTCACCTAAAGCCTCATGTGTTGCGGCTTTGTCAATAACCGCCTGGTCAAATTCCGGGCGCAGTTCAAGAACTTTTGAAAAATAGCCGACGGCATCACGGTACAGTCTCATCTGGCTGTACGTACGCCCCAGGTAGTAATAGCCAAATACAGAATCAGGATTAAGTTTAACCAGTGTTTTGAGGGTCGAAACCACTTCCTCATACTCGAAAAGCCGTGTCAGAGAGGTGACAAGGTGCAGGTAGGCATCATCCCTTGCTGGATCAAGCTTGACCGCCTTACGTAAATAGTCGACCGCTTCCCGGTCTTTTCCGGCAGAAGCCATCATAACGCCGCCAAGAAGATATGGTGGACGATACTCCGGGTCAAGTGCAATAGCCTTGTCTATATATTCGAACGCTTCATGGATCTGACCTATTTTGAGCTTTATTTCAGCGATCTCACCATGCATCAGTGCCGAATCCGGTTCAAATGAAATTGCTTCGCGCAGCCGGTTGAGAGCCGCCGGATAGTCACCCTCATTCGCTGAAATACGTGCCCGTGAAAAAAGGTAGAGTGCGCGGGCATGAGTATCTGTAAACGCGGGGGCATCAGAAACACTTTTTTCCGGGGTTGTCGAGACGCTGGCGCACGCTGAAAGCATCAGGAGGAGAAGAATATTGATCAGGTGTAAGTACATCGGATGAGTAGGTTCCATTTCGAGGAGAAATAACTGGAGAAAGCTAGCATAGATCAACATATTGGTCAAACGATAATAATAATTTATTTCCTCATATTTATCGTTACAACCATCAGATATAGTGTATACCTTTAGGCTGGAGATCATCATGATCAGACAACCTATCGCTATACCGACCAAGTACAGCTTCCCGCTCCTGCTCGCGCTCATCATAGCGGGTCTGGCTGGCAACTATTTCAAATACCCGATCTTCCTCAATATAGACTTCCTCTTCGGCAGTATCTTCGCCATGCTGGCTTTACAGTTTCTGGGGCTTGGCCGGGGTATTGTTGCAGCCGCCATTATTGCAAGCTATACCTACATCCTCTGGAATCACCCTTATGCCATTATCATCCAGACGGCTGAAGTAGCAGGCGTCGGCTGGCTGATAACCAGGCGCAAAATGGGGATGGTGCTGGCCGATACACTTTTCTGGCTGATTATCGGTATGCCGCTGGTTTATCTTTTCTACCACACAGTCATGCACGTCCCTCCCAGCAATAGCTATATCGTTATGACCAAACAGGCGGTGAATGGCATCGCTAATGCCCTGGTCGCCCGCCTCATCTTTACCGCATTTGCCCTCCGTTCGCGCACATCGATGATGTCATACAAAGAAATTATCTACAACCTGTTGGCCTTTTTCGTATTAATCCCGGCACTGCTAATGTTGGCGATTAGCAGTAGAAACGATTTTGCCAAAACTGACCGCCATATCCGCACAGCTCTGATTCAGGATAGCATGCGTTTAACATATACAGTTGATGCCTGGGTGCTGAACAGAAAAACTGCCATTTTAAATCTGGCGGAGATGGCTGCTTCACGATCACCGCAGCAGATGCAGACATATCTGGAACAGGCAAATAAGTCTGATATTAATTTTTTGCGGGTCGGGCTTCTTGACAGAGAAGCGACTACCACGGCCTTATTCCCGCTGATCGATGAACTTGGACAGAGTAACATTGGTAAAAACTTCGCTGATCGCCCCTTCATCCAGACGCTCAAACGAACACTCAAACCGATGCTCTCGGAAGTAATCATGTTCAAGCTGGGCACGCGCACGCCGGGAGTCCTGATGCTTGCGCCGGTTGTCATTCATGGCGAATACGGCGGTTACATAGCCGGAACACTGTCGCTGGAGCAGATTCAGAATACACTTGACAAGAGTACAATTGATAATATCGCACTCTACACAATGGTTGATAAAAACAACAACGTCATCATGACCAACCGCACTGATCAAAAAGTCATGAC
>CAYQMO010000105.1:12427-13513 GCA_964418315.1 uncultured Geobacter sp.
GCAGCTCCGTGCGCTGACGCACGAACTGCCGAGAAAGTTGGCGACAGGTTGTAAAGAGACTGTCTGGCCTGAAAGCGGCATAACTGAGACAAATCACCTGATCAACAATTTCAGAGAAATGGCGGATTCGCTGTCAAAACAGTTCACAGATACCATTAATCTCAATAAGTCTTTGGAATGGTGGGTTCAGGAGCGGACAGGCCAATTGGATGTCACCAATACCGAATTATCAGCAGAGATCACAGAGCGTAAGCAGGTGGAAATTGAATTACGGGAGGACAAAACCGTCGCCGAAGCCGCCAACAAAGCCAAGAGCCAGTTTCTGGCGACTATGAGCCACGAAATAAGGACGCCACTCTCCTCCATGCTGGGGAATATTGAGCTGCTTGAGGATTCGCCGCTTTCTTCTGATCAGCAGGCTTGTCTGAGGGACTGTAAGACAGCTTCCCAGATGCTGCTACAGGTAATCAACGATGTTCTCGATTTTTCCAAGATTGAGTCCGGAAAACTTGAGCTTGTCAACGATACCTTCTCGATCTCTTCGATGGGCAGACAACTGGTGAGGATGTTAAGCACCGCAGCAAAGCAGAAGGGACTCGAACTTACCATCTCATTGGCTGACAATCTGCCGGAACACATCCGTTGCGACCAGCAACGTTTGCGCCAGATCATCTCAAACCTGCTCAGTAACGCCATTAAATTCACTCTGCATGGGAGGGTTTCGCTGGAAATCAGTTGTGAGCTCCCTCCCATTCAAGGGGAGGGTCGGGGAGGGGATGGGGTATGTCTGCTCCACATTCTAGTCACTGATACCGGCATAGGCATACCGGTCGATAAACATGACCATATCTTCAACAGCTTTACCCAGGTAGAAGATTTCAGTACACGAAACGTTGGCGGGACTGGATTGGGGTTAACAATCTGTCGTCGTCTACTGGCTTTGATGGGGGGCAGTATCACCGTTGTCAGCGTGCCGGGCGAAGGCTCTGTCTTTACGGTAATCCTGCCGGTGGATGTCTGCCCGGCACAGGCACCGGCACAGGCACCGGCACAGGCACAGGCACAGGCACCCTCTCGTAACATTCT